>NZ_JAKOAV010000018.1 GCF_029478095.1 Pelotomaculum isophthalicicum JI
TTATAAGGAGTTTTTTAATGAAATGCCATGATATTTATGGAAATTAGTCATTTTTCGAGTAATTTTAATCATTTTAAACCATTTTAGGCATTGACTATTCTTCGATTATTTAATGCAACATTAGTGACTTTATCAGAATTTTTTATATGCCACCGGACATTTTACAGATAACGCAAGTGTTAATGTTACAAAAGTAGGCGAAAGCTATATTGCCATGACAGAAACTCCACATCGTGTTGAATTTGATCTTAATAGTTTAAATACTTTGGGGCGGTTTCACTACAGGGACGGGGTTACCGGGCATCTAACAACAGTTCACCCTCAATTTGATTATAGGAAGGAGCAAATAATTAATTATATAACCCGTTTTTCTTTAACCAGCACTTATAATATTTATGGAATAAACCGGGGCTCCTCCAGAAGACAGGTTATTTCATCCATACCTGTAAAACAAGCAGCCTACATGCATAGTTTTGGTATGACTGAAAACTTTATAATCTTAACGGAGTTTCCGCTCTTCATTAATCCATTCAGATTATTACTTACCGGCAGCCCATTTATTGATAATTTATTCTGGAAGCCGGAACACGGTACAACCTTCCTGGTAATAGATAAAAATAGTGGTAACATGGTTGGCAATTTTAAATGCGAGCCTTTTTTTGCTTTTCATCATATCAACGGTTATGAAGAGATGGGAAATGTCATTGTGGATATTGTTTCATATAAGGATTCATCTATTATTAAATCCCTTTGCCTGGACAAATTACGGCAGGGTAATTCTTTGATCCCCACTCCACAAATGCGGCGATATTACTTGGATTTGGCCAGTAATAAAGTCACAACCCAAATTTTATCCAAAGATTTTGTTGAAATGCCTAGGATTAATTATCGAAGGTGTAACACAAGGAATTATAATTATATATATGGAATAAGCGACCATGAATCAAATGGTTTTCCTAATAAATTGGTCAAGTTTTACATTAAGAGTAAATCACTTAAGCACTGGTACAAGGAAAATAATTTCCCTGGTGAACCCGTATTTGTAACAGCACCGGACACTGTGGAGGAAGATGAAGGGGTTATTCTATCCCTGGTTCTTGATACAATAAAACGAAAAAGCTACTTACTAATTCTTGATGCAACTTGCTTTTCTGAAATTACTAGGGCTTATCTTCCGTTTGCTGTTCCCTTTGGTTCTCATGGCCAATATTTTGAATAGAGTAAATGAGAACCCATCTCTTTCACGTGTCACGACCTTTTTATGGCTATCAAAATGAATACGCTGATTATTGCTCACTTTAATATACTCCTTTCCCAAATTTCCCTTAAAGAACTTGTTCATCTTATGAACATAAAAATGGTATTTATGAGACCCCACCCTTATACAAATAACATGTGCAAACTTTGACACTATATACACTTGGAATTCAAAATAATGCTCAAGGTAAAGTTCATGGCTGTGAAAAAAAAGCACCCTCGTGTTAAAACGAGAGTGCTTGGCGATAGTTTATTGTTTGATATCTTTGAACTATAATTGTATGTTTTCTACGAATTGTATGCTAAGCCCATTAGGATCTTTAACAAAGAAAAACTTAATATGAGGCGCCGGTTGGAAAGGCCCGCTCTCTATTTTCAGGCCTTTTTCCTGGATAAACTTGATCATTTCATCAACAGAGTTTACTTCAAATCCAAGAGAAATATTCTGTCCAACATTTATATTCTGATTTACATCATTATGATATAATAATTCAACCTTTGTTTCTCCGGAACCCAAAAAAGCGATCTCAGTTGCCGGTCCTGCCATATATCTTTTTTCAATCGAGAGTCCTACTATTTCCTGATAAAACTTCAAAGATTCCTCCATATTATTAACCGTAATAGTACACCAGCAGAATTTCATAATCTCCCTCCTAAAATTTATTTTTATTGTATTATATGCCTGTTTATAAAACAACTTTAACTCCTAATAGAGGCTTCTACTTTTTCATTGCCTGCTCCTTTAAATCCTTTGGCATCTTCTCAATTGAATACCTAAGAGCCGTACGAGGCATGTCCTTTTTATTCTTCATCACATAATTAAACACTTCATTTTGGTGAACCTTACTAGCCTCCTTCAGCATCCAGCCATAACCCTTTTGGACTAAATCGTCTTTATCCTTTAAAAGGCTATCGGAGATTTCAAAAATATCCCTTAAAAAATCCCCTTTCCTGGCCGGTAAGATCAGGGTAACTGCCGAAGCACGTTTGAGCCACCTGTTATCTGCTCTCGCCCAACTTTTGAGATTTTTTATATATTGCGGGAACTGCTCAATAAATGAACCAATGGAATGGTTACACAAGGTATCACATTTTGCCCAATTATCCACGTATTTTTCAATCCATCTTTCAAACATTTCAATATCATCAGGCATATAATTCTTATGTATCCGGTAAGACCAATCAAATGCTATGAACGCGTCTTCACAATAGCCTGTTTCAAGTAGCTGCTCACAGAGAGAAAATATTTCTTCTTTATCTTTGTGTTTTATTTCATCAAAATGTTTCTTCGCTATCTTCCCGACAATTGAACTTTTTACCCCATACACTTTTACCTCTTCTTTAAAAAAACGTTGAGAATTATTTTTTGTTTTTTCATCAATATTCTGTTCTAGTTCTTTTCTAATGATTGATACGACATCCCCCATTACTTCACCCCACAAAGACACTTATTTTCCTGACATTACTTATTATTTCACAAATAAAATATTTTTTAAGCGTTTTACTTTTCCTTTAAGTTTCGTTAATGTTGATAACTGTCGAATAATCCGGAATAATGTTGGAAATTATTACAAGGCAATCCGCAGGAAATTGTATAATATGTGTTGAAGCAAGAATATATTACAAAGTTACTATTTTAGTTTAATACGTTATACCGGGGATATAATTTAATTTTTGCAATATACGTTCATATGGTTGGAGATAGTGTCGTGGATAATGATGAAATCTTAAATATATGCTATGAGTTATTTGATAGTATTATAATAATAAAGGGATATATCAAACTCAACATCAGGAACAAAAAGGTAAACTACTCGATAATATTAATTCAGGAAATCAAAATTATTGAGACTTTAGTGCGTAAAATATTAGACATTGTTAACCCGCTATCAACATAGATTAGTTTTCTCCCAACTTTACATACCACTCCCGCACCCATCTATTAAGGATTATGAACTTCCCGCCCTAGACCCAGTCTCATAATATCCAAATATTATGAACCTCTCACCAATAAATTCATCCAGTGAGATTACGTGGCAAAGAAATGCTACATGTTAAATGCCATAAAATGACGCTTAGGAAATCCCTGGATGATAATGATATGATGCCGGGGTATCCTTATATATTATACGGATTCTATCCGGCAAAGCACCGCCTTGAAATCAGGGTAAGCAGTTATCGGGTCAATTGCTTCCATATCAACCAATAAGTTAACATTGGCGTCGGCCCAGCCGTGTGGAACACTAACCACGCCAGGCGCTATTTTTTCTGTCAGACAGGCGCGAAGCTTCATGCTGCCGCTTTTTGTTTCAACCCGGATCATACTGTAATCCAGCACTCCATACTGACTGGCGGTAGCCGGGTGAATCTCGGCCAGCGGTTCGCGGTTGCTATTACGTAGGACCGGCACGTGACGTTGTTGTGTATGGGTGTATTCCTGCCTGCGCTCCCCGCTGATCAGGATAAGAGGATATTTTTGGTACAGTTCCGGCGTATTGACCGGGCTTTGATAAGGTTCCATGTATACCGGGATGGGATCGTAGCCGTAGTCTTTTAACGTCTGTGAGTAAAGTTCAATGATACCGCTGGGCGTGCCCAGTTTTTTCTTTTCATGCACGTTATATTGTTTTTCGCCGTAATACGTTCCCAGAGGACTGGCCTTTAGCTGATCCTTGAAATCCCCGGGTTCAATAAAAGCGTCCATCACTTCTTCGTCGCTCTGCCAGGGGAAGTATTCTCCAAGACCAAGGCGTCTGGCCAATTCGCTCCAGATCTTCCAATCCGGCCAACTGTCACTAATTGGTTCGATAACCTTATGATGGAGCATCGCGAAAGGCTCCCCAAATACTACCCCGTAGACATATGACAGGCCGCCTTTCTCCAGGAAGGTGCAGGCGGGTAGGACAACGTCGGCCAACTCTGCCGTTTCACTAAAAAACGGATCAATAACAGCTAAAAAGTCAAGGCCGGCAAAGGCCTTTTTAAACAGACCGGCTGCCGGGAAGGATACTACCGGATTTGCTGCCGTAACAATGCAGGCCCTAACAGGATAGGGTTTTCCCTCCAGAACGGCCTCAGGAAACAATGTTGCGATGCCAAATGGCGCCTGCCGGCCCCAGAGCGAGCTAAATACCGGGAAGTCATCCGCTCCGATTGGTTTTTCCTGATCCTTAAAGCTTAAATTGGTCAGCGGTATACGAGGCACCGTTACCCAACTGCCCGGCTTAAAAACATTGCCGGTAATCGCTTGCAAGATGGATAAGATTCGCGAATTTTGCAGACCGTTACGGTGCTGGTCAAGGCTGTTTATCCCCTGAATAATGCAGCCTGGTTTTACCTGCGCAAACATCCTGGCTGCTGTTATGATATCAGACGCCGGTAGCCACGTAATTTCCTGAGCCCATTCAGGAGTATAGTTTTCAACATGTTTAACCAGTTCATCGAAACCAACTGTATACTCCTTAACAAAATCATGATCATAAAGGTCTTCTTTGATTATCACATTGATCATGGCCAAGGCCAGCGCCATATCGGTGCCCGGACGGATTGGCAAATGAAAGGTTTCCTCAGCCAGCGGGATCCGCTTTGGGTTTATTACAATAAGTTTTAGCCCTTCTTTGGCTAACTTCTCCCGGATCAGTTCGCCTAACATACCTTTGGAACCGTCCGGATTGTGACCCCATAATACGATACACCGGGAATCTTTTGGATCATCCAGGGGATAACGGCCAAAAGTCAGCTGCCGGGCTAAGATTCTGGCCCGGTAGCAGATGTTTTCCACAGACAACAGATTTGGTGTGCCGAAAGCCCCTTTGAAACGGCGGGCAAAGGTAGCAACCTCAATGTTTTCCACCCCTACCGACCCACAAAAAACTGCCAGCGATTTGGCGTCGTATTTCTCTTTAACCCTGGTTAATTTTTCCGCGCAATAATCCAGGGCTGTATCCCAGTTAACCCTTTGCCAATACCCTTTCTCACGCAGCATCGGGGTACGCAAGCGGTTAGATGAGTAGACGTAATCAGGCAGGGCTTCCCCGCGCGGACAAATGTAGCCACGGCTTACGGGATGTTCCGGTAAACCCTCTACCTTGATCAGACGCCCGTCTTCAAGATGAGCTTTGATACCGCAATCCCAGACACATAACATGCAGTCGCTGATAATTGTTTTAACAGACATGCGTAACACTCCCTTAATACACTTACACTATTTTTATATACCTTCTTTATCTATATCTCTCTAGTTAATTTAAATCCGGTGGAGACTTTATGCTTAACCCCCTTTCAATTTATAATGCTTATTTAGCGCTTTAACATATTCGCTATTCGTTAGCTCCGTGAATTAGTATAAAAACAAAATCTTCATTATCTATATACAAGGATACACTTTGCCTGGAAATAAGTCTATATTCCAGCTGGGTAACAATAAATTTACATTAAACAACTTATTATTTCTTCATATTTCTTACTATCCTAGTAAAATTTTATACAATAAACAGTGCAAGATTAACTTGACCCAACCCTTAGGGCAGGGTTTATACTGGCGGTAAGGTGGGATGGCGATGGAGTATCGAATAAAAATCAGCGATTTTGCCAAATTGACTGGAAGTACGCTAAAAACCGTTATCTATTATCATAAAATCGGTTTACTGCAGGAACCGGAGCGTTCACCGGTGGGCTACCGCTTATACGGGCCGGCTGAGCTATCTCGTATGCGGTTAATCAAACGCTTAAAATCCTTGGGGCTGGATCTGAACCACATTAAAGAAATATTGGGAGATTCACAAAGCACCACAACCTTGCGGGAAGTCTTGCAGTCCTTGCGAACTGAGCTTCTAAGCGAGAAGAAAAGCCTTGAAGAACGAGTGGCGAAAATTGATACACTGCTAAATGAAGATAAAGTACTCATGAATGAGGATAGTTTCGGTTCCCCTTCTTTTCAAATGATCTCAGAGATACTGGGACCGGATCAAATAGAAAAATATATTCAAACCTGCCCGGCTCTGTTTGATCAGCAACGGAAATTGTATGGCATCCTGGATGATTTTCAGTGGGGCGAGGATTACCGGGGAAATTTTCGAGCATTAGCCGAGTATTTTAAAGAGCACCCTGAGCAATATCAAATTTCTTTGGATTATGGAGTACGACTTGCCAAGCTGGCCCAGTTGCCCGAAGATGCTCCGGAGGTTGAAGCTTTGGCCCGGGAATCTGCAGAATTCATCAAAAGTATACCTCAGTTAAGGGAGATGTTATGCAATCAGCCGGGAATAAAGAAACCCCTTGAAAGCCTATATAATAATATAGTATCTAACATTATTTCGCCGGCCCAGATGAAGCACATGCAACTTCTTCAACAATACCTCAATTCTTGATTATTAGTATAAGGTTGCCTTAAGAAAAATATTTTTGTATTTTGTTCCTTACATTACAAAACATTACAAATTTATACGAATAGGCAATTAATAATTATCCATTCTTAATTGGTTATATTGACAACATTCTCCATGGAGATTATCCTTTTTCACGGAGGAACTTCGGGCACAGATAGAGAAAAATATCAATGATTTGTATGCACATAACTGTGGGCTTTTCATTGGTAACGCATATTACATATTGGTATGCTTAGGGAGATTAACCATCATGAGAAAGATTTTAATTTCGCTTCTCACCCTATTTCTAATAACCTTCTATACGCAAGCGTATACTTCACCTGAAAATAAGGCCGTATTCCAACTGGGCAACGATAAATTTACATTAAATAACCAAGAACAAAGTATGGACACAATTCCTATTGTTAAAAGCAGCCGTGTTTTCGTGCCTATCCGGTATATTGCTTATGCCTGTGGAATAGACGACAAGGATATATTATGGGACATGAGTACCCAAACCGTAACCCTAAACTCAAATAATAAACGTCTTTCGGCGAAGGTAGGCAGCAAGCAACTAGTTAATAATGGTCACGTAGTGGATATGGATGTTGCTCCTGTAATGATAAACGATAGAGTTTTTTTGCCGGCCCGCTGGATCGCTGAAGCGTATAATTATAAAATTGAATGGGACCAGGCAAGCAAATCAATCTTAATTTACCCCCGAGGAAATATAAAGCCGCATCCACCTGAACAACCAGCTGTTCTATTAGTTAACAAAACACATCGCTTACCGGATGACTATCATCCAGATCCCTTGGACAACTATAACGGATATCAAGTTTCTAAATCAATGAACTATCCTCTCCAGGCACTCTTTACAGCAGCTGATGAACAATCGATTAACCTCGGCATCAACTCCGGCTACCGTGATGTTGAAAGCCAACAACAAATTTTTAATGAGCGAGTTAGCCAGTTGGGTTTACAAGAAGCCAAGTCAGCCGCGGCACTGCCGGGTTACAGCGAACACCAAACCGGACTTGCAGTTGATCTGGAGGGTGATTCAAACGCTTACTCCTGGCTTAAGGCAAATTGCTGGAGTTATGGGTTTATCCTGCGTTATCCTAAGGGCGGTGAGGAAATCACAGGTTATTCCTATGAGCCCTGGCATTTTCGTTACGTTGGTATACCAATTGCATCGTTTATGCATGCAAACAACATACAGACGTTAGAGGAATTTATAGATACTTATATCAGCGATTAGCAAGGACTATCGAATAAATACTTGATATCCGCGCTATTAACCAAATATTTTAACAAAAAGGAGAGGAAGAGATATGAGTAAAGGACAATTGGGTCTCAGTACTCCAGACAAACGGCTTGCCGCCGTCTGCGGGCTGTTTTGTACCGCCTGCGCCTTGTATATCGGCACCAAAGAAGATCCGGAAAGATTAAAGATTATGGCCACGCGCTTCCAAATCCCGGTGGAAGAATTGGAATGCCATGGCTGCCGGTCGGAAAAACGAGGCATTTTCTGTAGAGAGTACTGCAAAATGACCAAATGCGTCATTGAAAAAGGAATCGACTTTTGTGGCGAATGCCCGGAATATCCCTGTGACGAGCTGAAAGAATTTCAGGCCAAGATGCCGCACCGCAACGAATTGTGGAAATCCCACGAACGCATCAAGGAAGTTGGGTATGAAAAATGGTACGCAGAACAGGTTGAGCATTACTCGTGCCCCGCGTGCGGTACCATAAACTCCGCCTATGACATGGCATGCAGGAAATGTGGCGCAACCCCGAGCTGTAATTTTGTGAAATTACACAAAGATGAAATAATCTAAAATATGGCTATGTTAAATCCCAAATCGGAGTAAGGAGAAAAAAATGGATTATAAACAGATGACAGCGCCTGAGAAGTCTATTTTACCGGCAAGTGGAAGCTGTAGCAACTATTAATCCTAAATCATAATCCTAAATCATTTGTTCCGCTAATTCCGTTTAATGCGCCCGGAACTAATTCACATGCCATTACGTATTTATCAGGAATATTATGTGTATTTTTGATGCCAAAATTAATAGCGGCATTAAAGCCAAATCTATGGTAATAAGCAGGATCACCGACAAGAAGCACGGCCGTGTATCCCATCTCTTTTGCCAGTTTGAAACTCTCCCTGATCAAGTGAGAGCCTACTCCTTTATTTCGATGCTTTAAAGCTACTGATATAGGCGCCAAGAGAAGGGCTTGATATTTATTGCTATTGTTAACGATATAAGTCTTTGTCAACATTATATGTCCAATCAGTATACCGTTTTCTTCAGAAACAAGTGCCAATTCCGGAATATAATTGCCGCCAGCGCGCAGATGATTTACGAAATCCTGTTCTTTACCATTCGAAACTTTAGCTGTTTGAAAAGCTATTTTAACCAAATCATATATCTTGGAAAATTCTTCAGGTGTTTCTCTTCTGATAATCATTTTTATTCTCCTCCCATTACATAAATACTCACAGCTTCATTGTGGTCTTTATCTCCTACGCTTCCGTTAAGTACTTTTTCATGTCGGCATCCCATTTTTCCACATTTTCACCTGTAGCCCACTGGTTTAAAATGATTCTTTCGCTTTCATCAACGTCAATTGATAGATCAGGTATATCAACGCCTTTTTCCGGGTTCAAAAATACCATTAATTTATTTGGCGTTAAAACTGCTAACAAGTCCTTTTCCGGAGAAGACACGGCGTCTTTAGCGTCCGGATATTTTTGTTTTATTTCCTCCCATCCTTTACATAATGAATCATAAGAGGTTATAGATTCAGGCAAGGGAAGGGACAATTTTATAGGTTCTTTAACCCTCGTGCCGCTGGAACCATTGCCGGAATGACTCCGGGAAACGTTCAGCGGCGCTATAGCTTCCCACTTTCCGCCAATCCTTTGCAAACCGATATTATCTTTATCAATAACTTCTTTTTCTTCGATAAAACCAACCTCACCCTGGTTTGTCTTATTATATTTCTTGGCATAACTCTCAATTAACTCTGATGCGTTGGCCGGCAGCAAGTCCATAATTTGTTTGTTTTTATTTAGACCGCGTCCCTCTGATGTCTGAAGGTTTCCTATTTTGTATAAATCAATGCCGTATCCGCTAATACGCATAGTTCCCCCGGTGTCATAATAATAATTGCTTTTTATACAAGCGTAATTGTTGCCGGCGTATAAAAGTTCTTCATACACCCGCTGATGCTTGATATCCCAATCAGTATAGCCGTCTTTTTCAGATAAAGGCCTCTTGAATGTTTCATTAGTATATAACGGTTTAGCTTTTGTGTCTGCGTTATGTGAGACAAACATAACCAAATTATGGTGATAATCGAGTTCGTTATTATAATATTTCTTCTTATCCTCTTCAATCGCGCCAAAATGGTACTCGTTGCTCTCTATCTTCCAGAAATTACTTCCATAGGGTGTCAGGATGAGGCCTGGTTTTTCTAAATAAGTTAGACTTGTTCCTTTTGGTGAAATCCAAAGAGTCCTATAGTTGACTAATTGAGTTCCATATATATTCTTTATATATTCTTTTGGTCTACGGTTTTTGCTAAACCGAGCAAAAGACCCGAGTTTATTTTTTCTCTAGTTGATGTCTGCTCTATTGATTGCTCGGCATTAGCGGCAGGGGCTTTGCCGTCTTTGGAACCGGTACATCCTGATAAGAAGATCCCGGCAGCAATCAATATAAAACCAATAAATATTGCCTTCAATTTCATATTACAAATCCCCCATAATAACCGGCAAATTTTCTACCTTTAATAATAACGGCATTTTTCTTTTCTGCAGCCGTGCGGATGCCGGTCGCTATCACTACAGATCAACTTCCCGTTGCAATGCAGGGTTATTTTTAGATATTCTCTCACGAGTTTACAGCTTAAAGTCAAAGCTGTTCGAACAAAATTTTTGCAGCAACATGGGCCGGTTTGATTCGCTATGGCTTCGATAACTTGGGACACAACAATCATGGTAGTGGCAGTTTCCTTATCTTTTGGACAGGATGCGCCTAGAATAACGCTGAAGCATGCTCCAATAGCAGGAGCTATGCCGCAAATACCAGTCAAGCCGCAATAGGCCCCTATAGCCTGTTTTCTTGTTCGAGTCAGAGCTTCAGCAATTTGAATGTCAGTAATTTTAATTTCTCCGCTGTTTTTAATTGCTGCTAAAAGAGCTCCCGCAGCAATCAATGCATGTTCACAGCCCAACATGGGTATGTGCGCTGATTTCATCATTATTTCGGCAATTTCCAATGGATCAGTACCCTGTGCCATGAGAGCCAAATTCAATATTTTTTCAAAAGAATTTTTTCCATGACACTCGTCACAGACATAATGGCCGTTTGGACAGCAAACGTGGCCAATTTCTTTTTGCCCGCAACATATGCAAGAAAACTCTCTGCCAGATTCCAGGTAGTCAAGTTTATTTCCACAAATCAAGCAGTTTTCTAGAATATTTTCCTGGTGTTGACCAACACCTTCTTGAGATGGACCTCAGCAGCCTGTCCCATGTGGCTTTAACAAGTCCAGCATACTATTTGCCTCATTTATTCTTTAAGGGCCTGTATAATCTCCTCAGGCAACCGCTTTGGTTTCATTCCCGGTCCCACACATGCCAATTTCACTTTACCATCTACGAGCAGTTTTCCGTCATTGACCCGCAGCACCTGATGGGCAAAGGTAAGAGAGGATTTTTTAATTTCCAGCACGGCTGTTTCCACTCTAAGCAAATCGTCATGCAAAGCCGGGGCGCGGTAATCAATCTCCAGATGCACAACTGGAAAAACGAAACCTTGACAGGCCATTTCCTTTACCGAAAATCCCCGGTCACGAAGGTATTCGGTCCTCCCCCTTTCGAAGTACTTCAGATAATTTGAGTAATAAACCACCCCGCCCGCGTCAGTGTCTTCGTAATAAACCCTTATTTCCATATGAATACCCTCCGGCAAATATTAATCCACCGGGCATGACCCGGCAAAAATTGTTCCCGTTATTGTTTCGTTTCCTAACATGATATGGTTATTATATATGTCAATTTCCGGTCAGGCAATTCCATCAGCTTTTAGACTCTTAAGGTTATTAGCTACAGGTTACATATAGAACAATCTAATCATACTCTATTTATAAAAAAAACAATAAAAAAGGAGTGTAAAGCTGCTTGACAAAAGTTAAAGTAGGGTTGCGTCCTATTGTTACTAATATAAATTTGCCCACTGTTTTGAAAACAACCATACTTCCGGGTGATTCAGACGAAAGTTTATTTTTTACAACCCAGGTAGGGGAGATCTTTTTTATAAGAAATGGAGTTATAAAGATTTTTTTAGATATTCGCGAGAAAATCCTAAAACTAGGTGTTTCCGCCGGCGGATATGATGAACGCGGATTAATAGGATTAGCGTTTCATCCCGAATTTTATTATTATAGTTTGTTTTATCTTCATTATTCCGTAGAAGGAACACAAGGTCCAGGGGCTCTCCCCGGTCCTTTTAGGCCTGACCCGTGTGATCCCGGCACTTTAAACTTAAAGTGGACAAATAGAGAAATTAACTATGATCATATTGATACAGTTGAAGAATGGGTCTTACAATCAAATGGTCAACCTCGAAAACTTCGGACATTACTTAATTTAAGAAGACCATTCTTAAATCATAATGGTGTAAATAGCTTAAACTTTTCACCCGAAACAAGAAAACTTGTTTTAACTACGGGAGATGGCGGATCAGGCTTTGATCCGTTTAATTTAAGCCAAGATGATCATGAAATCGCCGGCAAAATAATTGAAATTGATGTGGTTAGGAACACCTTTATCTATAATCCACCTGTGGTTACCCGTTTTGATGAACTTCCCGGATCTATTCAGGAAACCCTTACAGTGATTGCCAAAGGGGTCCGTAATATGCCAGGTATTTCTTATCAAAGGGTTAATAATTATTATATTAAATATGTGGGAAATGTCGGACAGGATTTAGTTAAGTCTATTTTTTCATTCGTTAATTATAAACCAATACCGGTCACTCAGCTTGTTCAAAATTCTTCAGAGAAATCCGAACTCGACCTGCAAAGATTTATTAACTTTGGATGGAGAGCGTGGGAAGGTGTTCTCCCTTCCTCGATTTTAAGGAAATGCCCTGCCAATCCGGATTTAAATGAGAAAGTGGCTGCTTATTATGACGAAGTTGTAAAAACCTCAACGCAACGTCTTAAGCCTTTAATCAGTTATTTTCATGAAGATCCCCGGCCCGATAAGTTTGCAGGAACCGCGCTTACAGGGGTCCAAACATATATGGGAAATAGTATCCCCGGTTTAATGGGGAGTGTTGTTTTTACCGATCTTGCCCGACGTAATGGGTCTGAACCTCGAGCCAGAGGAGTTTAGCTTATTCCAGGGCAAGAACAAATTGCGAACTTAATGATTTTAGCGTTATTGAAACCGATTATAACTTCGGGCCTCAATCAGCTTACTATGTTAGCTTGGGAACGAATCTAGATCAATCCAGACTATTATTAGGAGTTTATGGCTCTATCAAAGTGGTTGATTTCAATCAAGGTACTATTTTTGAAATCGTTCCATAATCGCTTTGACAAGGTTTATTTATATCTACCTTTATACTTTTCTACCGGATATTTCAGGGCATTGGCAGCAACCTTGCTTTTAATCGCTGTGGCTAAATCTATGCCTGTGACATTTGCCATGCACAAACAGTAAATTACTACATCAGCAAGTTCCTCTCGGACCTTCTCAATTTTTTTATCGTCCAAGCACCCGTCCGACCACTGGAATATTTCCATTAATTCCGCGGCTTCGATGGCAATAGACATAGATAAGTTTTTGGGGCTGTGGAACTGCTCCCATTCACGCTCTTTTACAAAGGCAGCCACCAAGTCTTTAATATCTTGTATTGTTGTGTTTTTATCTGAAATCATAATTACTAACCACCCCTATGAAAGACCAAAGTCTATTAAATTTTTAAGGTTTGCTGTAGTCGCTTCTTCCACTTCTCCCCTGGTTACTTTCTTAAGTAACGCTACAGCCTCACATACATCCACTACGTTCCCAGGCTCATTGGAGTCTGTTTCCAACGCAATTTCATTAAGAGTTAAGGTTTCCACGATGGAGTTAATTGCTGGAAGGTCACGTTTATTGATAGCAATTAGAAATCCCCTTTGTCGATACATGAGGGCTTCATCAATTGTACCACTAAAGCCATGCACAATGCCTCTTGGAGGCCGCTCAGCAAAATCATCAAATACGTTTAAAATTTCACTGGTAGCTCCACGGTCATGCAATACTAAAAATAGATCGTTATTTATTGCTAAACGCACCTGAGCACGAAAAGCTTTTATTTGCACTTCCAAAGGAAGAGGCGCCAATTCAGTCCGGAAATCATCAGACATGCAACGAACCGTATCTATTCCCGTCTCGCTGATTGCTGTTACTTTACCCCCTTTAATCAATTCTGCAATAGTCTTTTCTGCTTCCGGGTTATAAAGATTTGATCGCCAGGGATGGATGCCGACACACGCCTTAACCTGGCTAAACTTTTCGGCTAAAATAACATTTATCCGCGAAGTAGTTACATCCATAGCGGCTGCTAACACAATATCTACTCCGGCATTCTTTGCCCTCTCCAATGAAAGAGCCGGGTCCTGAGCTAAATGCATATGCACATCAGCTAACATAATAATCCCTCCTTTTCAAGTTCAATTATTAAGTCCAATAAATAACTTTAAAATTGTATTTTCAGAGCGACCTTTTACTACAACGAGATAGCCTAAAACCCATGTTCGCATTATAGACATTTAGCACTATTTCAAACAGACTTAAAACCCTGCTTACCAGTACGCCAACAATTCATTAGCCGTACTACATGGCATTTTTCACACGCAAACATTTTACCACTATCGGCAAGTTCTGA
Organism: Pelotomaculum isophthalicicum JI; assembly: GCF_029478095.1. NCBI lineage: Bacteria > Bacillati > Bacillota > Clostridia > Eubacteriales > Desulfotomaculaceae > Pelotomaculum > Pelotomaculum isophthalicicum. The sequence continues at coordinate 14,577 of NZ_JAKOAV010000018.1, forward strand.
CATCCCCCTCCAATATAGTAATTGGACAAATTAGCACAAGAATAATTATTACCACCCAGTATTAAAGGGTGGCGATTAGTTTGTCCAAGGAAGACAATCCAAAGCAAAAAGATAAGAAGAAAAAAGAAATAAAAGTCAATGTAGTCTATAAAGATGGCGGTAAGACTTTTCAAGAGCTTATGGAGGAATTATTAAAGTCGATTGCCAAACAGCCCCATTAATGCGTTAAGAACGGCTTGTCCATGAGATATGACAGAAAGGAGCGAAATTAATACGATGTATGCTCCTGAAGATAGCTACAAATTAATGCAACTGAATAAGGTTTTTAATGTCGGCATATATGTTAGGCTGTCAAGGGAAGATGAAAAATGCGCCGAGTCTGAAAGCATCGCCAACCAGAAGGAATTCCTTATAAGCCATGTGCTGGAGCAAGGCTGGAACTTGATTGATATTTTCGCCGACGATGGGTACACGGGGACAAACTTCAGCAGGCCGGGTTTTCAACTACTGATTAAGGCTATAGAGAGCAAAAAAATTAACCTTGTAATCACCAAAGACCTTTCCAGGCTTGGCAGGGATTATATTGATACGGGTTATTACGTCGAGAGGTATTTTCCCGAAAGAAATGTTAGGTATATAGCTCTTAATGACGGGGTCGACACCTTTTTAAAAAACAGCAACAACGATATGACCCCTTTTAAATCGGTGATGAATGACCTTTACTCTAAAGATATTTCCAATAAGGTCAGAACCACGGCAAACCTTAAAAGAAAAAACGGGGAATTTATCGGACCGTTCGCCCCCTACGGGTATTTGAAAGACCCCGAAAACAAAAACAAACTGGTTGTTGACCCGGCAACTGCCTGGGTGGTCAGGAAAATATATGACATGCTTGTCAACGGAGCCGGGTTGATCCGGATTTCAATGGTCTTGAACCAAGAAGGAATACCCTCCCCTGGAGCGTACAAGAGGCAAACCACAAACTACAAAGGACGTGGCGGAGATTTTGACGCGTGGTCGTTTGAATCAGTTAAATATATACTTACAAACCCCACTTACGCCGGAAACGTTACTCAAAACAGATATACAAAAATCAATCATAAGATCAAAAAATTGAAAAGAGTTCCAAGGGAAGCTTGGATAACGGTTAACAATACTCACGAGCCGATAATTGACAGCGATACATTTGAGCAGGCGCAGCAAATAATTAGCGTAAGAGACTATTCAACAAAATACGCGCCGAAAGGCGGGGCGCATTTACTGTCCGGCATGATTTTTTGCGGAGACTGCGGGAGCCGGATGACTTTTGCCGCAACCAGCGCCGGAAAATTCTACGTTATTTGCACCCGTTATAAGAATTATAGAAAGTGCGCCAGGCATTCCATACCGGAAAAAGATCTTGAATACAGCGTTATTAATGAATTGAAAAAAATATCCTCTGATGCAATAGACTTTCAAAAGCTTTATGAAAAAGCGCAAAAGTTAATTAGTACATCGGAAGATGACCCGGTTACCCATGAGGTAAAAAAGATAGAATCACGTTTAAGTGAAATAAATAAAATAATAAAATGCATATACGAGGATAAGGTTAAGGAAGTAATAACAGAATCGGATTTTCTTAATTTTACGCAAGACTATAATACGGAACGGGAAAAACTGAACTTCAGACTGTCGAAACTGTTAGATGACAATCACAGAGGACCATCGCAAAAAAAAGATGCCGGCAATATTATGAATATGGTAAAGGAATTTACTAATTTTAATAATGTCACCAAACCCACGCTGATTAAGCTGATTGACAGAATTGAAGTCTTCGAGCAAAGGGAAATAACGATAAAATACAGGTTTACGAGTCCTTACTAATTCTGTTCCATTTAAGGTATTACGGGGGTCAATATATGCGACACTCACAATAAACGCCGGGCCAAGGTATCTTAATAATTGCTTAAAACGTTTAAACAATTGTGAACGATCATAGGTCCTGATTCGACCAATTTCATAATCTGTAAATACATTCTCAATTTCTGCCTCTTCTAGCAAAGTTAAACTGCCTCCTTTTTCCCCCAGCTTAAATAATTAGCCGTATCTAATTTTGTTTACTGTGTAAGATATGAAAAATTTAATAATGTGGTGAGAATATGAACGGGTTAAGTGCATATATTTTAAAATACCTGACAGTAAAGTTGGTGTCATATGGACAATAAGGAGTTTTTTACCTTTCGCGAATACATGAAAAAAGATGAGCAAATGCTAACAGCTTCAATGGAAGATTATCTGGAAATGATCTACCGTCTCTCTTTCAATTCAGGTTACACGAGAACACATAACTTGGCGGCAGCCCTGAATGTGCAGCCGTCATCCACTACTAAAATGATGAAGAAACTATCTGAGGTTGGTTTAGTGGATTATGAAAAATATGGGATAATAACTTTGAGTAATAAAGGTAAAGAGTTTGGAAAAGCACTGCTTAAAAGACATATGATCATAGAAGAGTTTCTGCAATTACTGGGGGTTACGGAAGACATATTGGAAGAAACTGAAAAAATAGAGCATACTATCAGTGACAATACATTAGAATGTATAGCAAATTTCGTGGAATTCGTAAAATACAAACCGGAAACAGCCAAAGAATTAAAGGATTTTGCAAAAGAAAAAAATGCTAAGAAAAAAATTGGATAGTACATCCACTAAAATCCTTGCCCTTTTAGCGGCGAGGATTTTTTTATGATTAATTTTATTTATTAGAAGCTAGTTTATCATAAAAATAATCTATTTAAATTATAAATTAATTGTATGGTAAGATAATGATAAATTAATCTTTTGATTGGATGGTGGCTGTTTTGCGCCCGGAGTCTATGAATATTTTTGATGATTTACGCGGTCAAAATATGGTTGTCTTGGAAAATGCCAAACAAAGCGGCAGGAAAGTTGTCGGCATGTACTGCGCTTATTGTCCCCAGGAACTGGTCCTGGCGGCCGGAGCCATACCGGTAAGCCTCTGCGGAACCAAGGATGAGCCGATCGCGGACGCGGAAAAAGTGCTGCCCCGCAACATATGCCCTTTGATTAAATCCAGTTTTGGGTTTGCCATCACCGGCAAATGCCCCTATTTTTATTTTTCGGATTTTGTTATCGGTGAAACGACTTGCGACGGCAAGAAAAAGATGTTTGAGCTTCTGGGGCAACACAAGCCCATGCATGTTATGCACCTGCCTCAGGGGGCGGACCGGCCCGGCGCGCTGCCCTGGTGGAAAGAGGAATTGTCGCTGCTGAAGGAGCGGTTGGAGGAAACCCTCGGCGTGACGATTAGCGATGACAGCCTGCGGGAAGCTATAAAACTGTCCAACAGCGAGCAGCTGGCCATTAAAGAACTGCACGATTTAAACAAGTTTGATCCGGCTCCCCTTTCGGGACTTGACCTGTTAACCGCCACTTTTATGAAGGGGTTTAATGTAAACAAATTAGAGGGAATAGCGTTGGTTAACAAATTAATCGGCGAAGTAAAAGAAGTAATCGAGCAGGGAGGCTCGCCTTTCCAGCCGGACACGCCGCGCATTTTGCTGACCGGTTGCCCGGTGGGCATCGGCTCGGAAAAGCTAATCAGACTGCTGGAGGAAAACGGGGGCAGCGTGGTTTGCTTTGAAAGCTGCAGCGGCTACAAAACCCTGGACATGCTTGTTGATGAAGACGAGCGGCGGGACCCGCTGGAAGCTATTGCCGAAAGGTCACTGAAAATCCCCTGCTCCTGCATGACGCCGAATGAGGGGCGTCTGGATTTGCTGGGCAGGATGATTGGCGAATACCGCGTCGACGGCGTTGTTGACCTTACCTGGCAGGCCTGCCACACCTATAATGTCGAGGCGGAATTAGTCCGCGGCTACGTTAAGGACAATTTTGACATACCGTGCCTGCACCTGGAAACCGACTATTCAAGTTCCGACTTGCAGCAGTTGAAAACGCGGGTTACCGCTTTTATTGAACTATTGGATAAGAGGTGGACGTAAATTATTACTGTAGGTATTGACGTGGGTTCCATAACCACCAAAGCGGTCTTAATGAACGGTTCGGCCTGGCAGAGTACGCTCCGGCCCACGGGTTACAGCCCGCGGCAGGCCGGCCGGGAGGTTCTTGACGAACTTCTGGACAAGGCCGGACTGGCGCAGGCGGACATTGATTATATTATCGCCACCGGCTACGGCCGGATAACCCTTGACTTCGCAGACAAGGCCATGACGGAAATTACCTGCCACGCCAGGGGCGCGCACCATCTGGCGCCGGGCGCCGACTTGGTGATCGACATCGGCGGCCAGGACAGCAAGGTGATCTTTACGGACGGTTACGGCAACGTCACTGACTTTTCCATGAACGACAAGTGCGCCGCCGGAACGGGCAGGTTTTTGCAGGTGATGGCCGCCGCCATGGGAGTTGACGTAAGTGAACTGGCGGAATTGGCACGCGGCATGGAGCCTGTGCAAATCAGCAGCATGTGCACCGTCTTTGCTGAATCTGAAGTAATCAGCCTGCTGGCTGAAGGAGTGGAAAGAGGCAGGATTATAGCCGGCATCCACCGTTCCGTCGCCAATAGAGTGGTTGCCATGGCCGAAAGGATCGGCAAAGGTGAATTGATCGCCTTTACCGGCGGGGTAGCTAAAAACGAGGGGGTGAAAGAGTATCTGGCCAAGGCTCTGGGCAGGGAAATTGTTGTCTCTCCCGAATCCCAGCTCGCCGGGGCCTTTGGGGCCGCTATTATCGCGCGGGAAAAGCTTCTTAAAGCAAGATAAGCATTTAATGAAAGCGGGGTATTGCCATGCCTAAAGTCCAGGTGGAATTCATCAACACCTGCGCCAGTTGCGCAGAACATGAGGTGAACATAAAAAATGCGGTCGAAAAATACGGGGACGACGTTGAACTAAAGATTTACCACGCGGGCAAAGATGTCGGCTACTTAAAGAAATACGGAATGATCTTCAAAGGCACCATGATTATCAACGGCCGGCAAAAAATTGACAACCTTACTAAAAAAAATATTGAAGAAGCTATCGACGCCGCCGTCAGGAGTAATAATTCTTGATTATTGACATTATAGAAATTTTAAAAAAGGTCATTCTGGCCGCCATTGATATACTGAACGGGGCTTCCTTCTGGCTGGTGCTCAGTTTCATCCTGGCAGGTGCTTTACACAATATTTTAAGCCCGGCCAGGTTTCAGCGCGTGCTGGGCAACCGCCGTTTCTCTTCCATAATCAAGGCCACGTTGTCGGGCATGCTGCTTCCTGTCTGCAGCTGCGGCGTGATTCCGCTCGGGATCGGCCTGTATTATTCCGGCGCTTACCTGGGGCCGACCCTGGCTTTTATGACGGCGACCCCCATTATCAATCCGGCCGCGGTCATTTTGGCTTACGGTCTTTTAGGCCCCCAAATCGCCACCGTCTACCTGATCACCGGATTTTTGGCGCCGGTGTTAATAGGGAGCATAGGCAACTTGTTGGCGGGGCGGGAAATCCACGCTCCCGGCACAGAAAATCCCGGGGAGTTAGTGGAACTCGAACCCGGTGAGGCGCCCGGCCTTGGGCAAAAACTGCGGTCGGGGCTTTATTGGGGATTTACGGACCTGGGGGTGCAGGTAAGCAAGTATGTGGTAATAGGCATGCTGCTGGCCGGAGTCATTACCACCCTGGTCCCGCCGGTTTTTATTCAACAATTTTTGGGCAATCCGGGGCTGATCTCGCTTGCCGGCATCGCTGTGCTGGGAGCGATCATGTATGTATGCGCGGTGGGCCATATACCCTTTGTCGCGGCGCTGGTGGCCAGCGGAGCGGCGCCGGGGATAGCCATAACTTTTCTTATGACAGGCGCTGCCACAAACCTGCCTGAATTGATCAGCATCTATAAAATGATCGGCAAAAGAGCGGCGGCAATTTATACACTAACGCTGGTAAGCGTTTCTTTACTGATCGGTTACCTTACCAACAAATGGCTGCTGCCGGGATTTATCCCGTTTTTCGACCTTACCCAAACGCGTCAAACCGTAGGTTTCGCCAATAAATTAATTTTTTCCGCGCCGGAGCCCTTGCAGTATTTATGTTCGGCGATTATTTTATGCCTTGGATTCTATTCTTTATGGCCGGGTATCGCGCGTTATCTGGCCAGGGAAAGGTCAGCCTGATGACTTCCCGGCTTGCGATTATATGTTTGCTTTTCTGCCTGCTGGCCGGTGCTTGCTGCGGCTGCGGCAAGCAGGTTGCCGGAGACGGCCAAACCACTGGTATCAGGGTTAACCTGGACGATAAATTGCTTCAATATTTTATTTCAAGCCACCCGGGAAGAGAGGTTCTCGTATGTGCCCGGGCGGACCTGAACAACGACGGGACGGAAGATTTGGCGGTTATTTTTCAGGAAAGCAAAGAGAAAAACCTGATGCTGGTGGTCCTGGACATTGCCGGCGAATACAGGTGCACAAACGAGGTCCCGGCTCCGGCTTCAAATCAGCTAATCCAGTTCAGGGATATTGACCAAAAACCGCCGCTGGAATTTATCGTCCAGGGAGCTAAAGGAGCAAATGTTGGATTTGCGATTTTTCGCGTTGATGGTGACAAATTGGAAGATTTGTTTGGGGAGGGGATGAAAGATTGTTGCTAGGTGCCACACCATGCTGAGCGAATTTAATTTAAATAGCATTAGATAAAAAAAGGGGAGAAATAAACCGTGGTAAAAGTAAACACAAAAAAACTAATAAAAACCATGATTTTGCTGGCTATTGTAACATTGGCAACAGCCTTGCTGGCCGGCTGCGGCGGCTCAAAACCGGCAACCACCACGACAACTTCCGCGCCGGATAAAGATAAGGACTACGTGGTTAATCTGGGCTATTACAACTGCGATCATATGACCGCCGCCTGCATTGCCAAGGACGCGGGAATTTTTAAGGAACTTGGGCTCAAGGTCAACGTTACGGGCAACGGCAAGGTGCCTGAAGCAATGGCGGCGGGTCAGATGGACGTCGGCTATATCGGAACGGAAGGTTTGATGAGGGCTTACTTGAAAGGTTCCCCCATTTTTGTAGCCGCCAACAACCACCTGGGAGGCTCTTACTACCTGGTTGCTTCAAACAATATTCCTGATGCCAAGGGCCTGGTGGGTAAAAAAGTGGCTCTTGGCACTGACGCTGAAAAGAACGATTCCTGCTGGGTCCGCATGGCTAATGAAGCCGGCATCCCGGCCGATTCAAAGAGCTACGAGAACTTTGACATGGCTGATAAAGACGAGTTCATGGCCATGAAAGCCGGACAACTGGCTGGATACCTCTGCTGCGACCCATGGGGGTCGATGGCTGAGTACGATCAGTCCGGACATATCGTACAGCCGCTCGGCAAACTGCCCAACGGTGAATGGGGTTCTTGCTGTGTTTATTCCATGAACCAAAACTTTGCCAAGGATCACCCGGAACTCGCTAAAAAGATGATCCTGGCGCATGCAAAGGCAATCGAATATGTATACACCCATCCGGTACAATCGGCGGAAATATTTGCAAACAACTATTTCGTGCCCGTGGAAGTAGGCCTGATGACCATCTACAAGAAAACTGTCGGTGAAGGCAGAACGCTTGCCTGGAAGGTCGACACCAAAAACTTTATGGACGAGATTGATTACGAGATGAGCGTGAAAACTCTCGACAAAGCGCCTGGAGTTGACGAATTCATCCAGACCAAGCTGCTTGACGAAAGCGGCGCCGGTAATTTCGACACCTTTATCAAGGAAAAGGTAGACCCGGTATTCCCACTAGGCATGACCTATGAAGACTGGAAAGCCAAGGCTTATCAACTGGAAGGTAAAAAAGCTTAATTACCAATATGAAAAAATTCTTTTTCATTCCGGTGGCTGTCGCCCTGCTGCTGGCGGCGGCATGCTCAGCCTTTTCACAGCGGGGAGAGCGCGGCGGGAAGGTGAAAATCGGGGCGCCTGACGACACAGGCGGCATGATCATTCATTACCTGGTGAACGAAAAGGGCTACGGGGGCGTTGAGGTGCGGAACAACTTTGAACTGTACCCGGTGAAGGATTGCTGTTCCAGCACCTCCCAGTGGGCCCTGAGCACCAATCAATACGACCTGGCCGTCATGTGTCCCGACGCGGCCGAAAGCCTGCTGGAAAAAGACGGCCGGTTTGAAGTAGTCAGCCCGTGCCTGATCAATTCCGACATTGTGGTGCTTAAACCAGGGCTTACCCCCCAAAAAATCGGGGTTGCCCAGAACCGTAACCACCAGACGCGGATAGTGGCTGAACTTTTCGGCAGCGATTGCGCCGCCGTGCCGGTGCTGCCGGCTGCCATTCCCTTTGCTTATGAGAAAAACGCGGTCGACGGGGTGGTCGTGGATGCTTTAAGGGGCTTTACCATGCCTGGAGACAAACTGCCGCCTGCCGCCGGGAGCGGCGGCCATGTCACCTATGTGCTGGTGGTGAACAAGAGTTTTAAGGAAGACCCGCGCTATCAAGAATTCCTTCACTTGTATCAGGATTCGGTTGAAGATCTTAACAACCCGGATGTTCTTATGGAAGAGATCCGGAAATATAAAAATATTGATTTTACACGAGAGGAGGTGGAGTTATGGATCCGGTTGGGGATAAGGCAGGTTTTTACAATTCCGGCAACGCGCGGTTGATGCGCGAGAAAGTCATGGGCTCGCTCGGTCAAAAACAAATATTGTACCGCCTGATTACGATCGCGGCTGTTTTTGGCATCTGGCAGTTGGCCGCCAACCACTACCACAGCGAATTCCTGATGCCGTCTCCCTGGAAAACTATGGTTACCTTAACCTCCGTCGTGCATGATCCGGATGTGCTTAAAAACCTGCTGCTTACTTTGAAGAGAGTTTTGACCGGTTTCCTCTACGCCATGGCTATCGGGATACCGCTGGGCTTTCTCATGGGCTACTCAAAGGCGGCCATGCAAATGCTCGACCCGCTGATTGATTCCCTCAGGCAGATACCGATAATGGCCTGGGTGCCGCTGACCATCGTCTGGTTCGGTCTCGGTGACGGGCCCACAGTGTTTCTAATTGCCTTCACCGGGACTTTCCCCATCATAATGAATACCATTGCCGGGGTGCAGAAGATATCCGGTGATTACTACAACGCGGCCCGCAGTATGGGCGCCGGGCCCTGGAGCATATTCGCGCACATTATCGTTCCTGCTTCTTTGCCGGATATCCTGATCGGGGGCAGAATAGCCGTCGGGCTGGGCTGGATGTCGGTTATATGAGCGGAATTCATCGCGACGAGTGCCGGTTTCGGCTACTCCATGGTGGAAGCGCAGACAAGAATGCAGACTGGTAAATTAGTGGCCCTGATGATCATGGCCGCCCTGATCGGATACATGATCGACCGGGTTATTCTGATGTTCAACAAGTCTCTGACCAAATGGAGGTTTGTTCAGTAATGGAATTAAAAATTGAAAACGTTTCCAAGGTTTTTATAAATGATCATAACGACCATACAGTTCTCAAAGATGTGAGTTTTTCTGTGAGTGAAGGCCAGTTTGTCACCCTGCTCGGCCCTTCCGGCTGCGGGAAGACCACCCTCCTGACAATTATCGCCGGCTTCCAGGTCGCGTCCGGCGGCATGATCCTGCTTAACGGCCGCCAGGTCGCCAAGCCGGGGCCGGACAGAGGTTTCGTCTTTCAAAATTACGCTCTCTTTCCCTGGATGACGGTAAAAGACAACATCCTCTACCCCATGAAAATGTCTAAAGTACCGGTAAAGGAACGGGAGCAGCGCTTGCAGGAACTGCTGGCGATAGCCCAGCTCGAAGGAAAGGAAAAGCTGTATCCGCACCAGCTTTCCGGCGGGATGAAACAAAGGGTTGCCTTCATCCGGGCCCTGGCCGGCAGGCCGGAAGTGCTTTTAATGGACGAACCGCTGGGAGCGGTCGACTTTCAGATGAGGCAAATTCTGCAGGAAGAGCTGGAGTCTCTATGGTTGAAGGATAAGACCACTGTCGTCATGGTGACGCACGATGCTGATGAAGCCATATATCTGAGTGACCGGGTTATTGTGATGTCCGCCCGGGAAGGAAAGATACTGGAAGACATGCGGGTTGAACTGCCCCGTCCCCGGGACCGGAAGGATAAGGAATATGTTAGGAGCAAGGAACGCCTGATGGATATCCTCAAGGTTGCCATCAACAAGGAGTCGGATTCAGCCGAAATGGAAAGAAAGTTATGTCTTGCCTAAATAATAAAACAAACAGTATGTAAGGTTTTGATCTTTACACATTCAAAAAATTATGGAGGTGCAATTATAATGAAAGTTGCTTATGTTTTCAGCTCGACCAATTCCCAAAAGATACTGAACAACATGATCATTCCGCAGTTGGAAGGAGGCCATCACGGCGCTGAAGTCGCAGGAATGTTTTTCTTTATGGACAACGCTTTCTTCCTTCTGGAAGGCAGCAAAATGGGCGAACGGCTGCAGACCCTGCACGAGAAAACCGGGATGCTGCTGATGGCCTGCGACCAGTGCGCCATAGAGCGGGGCATTGATAAAAAACTGGTGCCGGGCGCTTCGATCGGATGCTTCCCCAACCTTTACGCCGCATTAGGCGGAGCCGGCGTTGATCAGGTAATCACATTATAAAGTCAGACATTTGGCACTTGCCAAATACATCATTGTGGATATGAAAGGATGCCCATGAAATACCGCCTTGACGAATTCATTGGCGGACGGCCATGGAAGTTTACGTACGATCGACCGGTTATCGGGCTTGATCTTGGATCACGCGCATCAAAAGGCGTGCTGCTCACGGGAAAAGATATATTCGTGACGCTTATTGCAACCGGTCTTTACATGCAAGAAACTGCCGATGAACTTATCGAAAAATTACTTGTGCTTGCAAATGTGCAACGAAGTGAAATAGGATTCATCACAAGCACCGGCTACGGCCGGATTGCACTTTCTTTTAATGACATTCCTTTTGATGTGGTCACCGAAATATCGTGCCACGCCATGGGAGCTCACGCCTTGTATCCCGAGGCCCGCACGATTATTGACATTGGCGGTCAGGACTCCAAGGCGATTAAAGTTGACAGAACAAACGGCATGGTCGTTGAATTTGCTATGAACGATAAATGCGCCGCCGGAACCGGTCAATTCCTCGAAAAAGCCGCGGTGCTTCTGGGTATTACACTTGATCAAATGGGAACGTACGCGTTGACTTCCAAGAGCCCTGCGATCATCAGCAGTCAGTGCGTGGTCTTTGCGGAATCAGAAGTGATTTCGCTCAGGGCAAAAGGCGCGCGAGTCAATGACAGCGAAGCGGTGGCTAATATTGCCGCGGGAATTCATTATTCAGCCGCCCGTCGTGTAAGCAATCTCCTCGGTCGCATCGGCACTGAGCCGGAGCTGATATTCACCGGTGGCGTATCCAACAACCCGGGCATGCGTCATGCGCTCGAAGAGCTTATTGGAAACTCTTTTATTCCAACAACCTTCGATATGATTTATGCTGGCGCTTTGGGGGCGGCAGTTTATGCAACGCAGCATGCGGCGCGCGGGACGGCTGTTTCCAGCGCTTCCTTTGACAAACAGCACACGGCCACCACGCATATTAATGAATTGATTGAACAGGAGCAACGCGCTTTTATTGACAAAACCGATGGACGAAAAAAGGGTCGGCTATTTCTGCGCCTATACACCGCTGGAAGTGCTTAACGCCGCAGGTGTGGGTCACGCGCGACTCCTTAAAGCCGGCGATTCCGAAACCGTTGCTGCAGGCGAACTCTTTACCCAAAGCGTTTTTTGCGATTTCAGCAAAAGCTGTATCGGCGGTTTTGCGCAAGGTGACCCGTTCTATAGCGCTGTCGACAAGCTTTATAACTTCCACACATGCGCATCTATGAAGCGTGTAACCGAACTGATTGAAGGATTTGTTCCTGTCAAGCTGCTCAATTTACCGAAATTACGCGACCTGGAATCATCACGGCTATTCTTTCGCGATGAGATTTTCGAACTAAAGCGCGACCTGTTTGAACTCATTGGTCACGAAATTTCCGACAGCTATATTCGTGAACAGATCGTGCGCTATAATATTCTCCGTAAACTTATCAAAAACATTTCCGAACTGCGCAAACGCGACAATCCGCCGATTTCGGGCAAGGATTTTGTCGAACCGGCAAGAGCGTTTTACTACGTTCCGCCCGAAAAGCTTATTGACACGCACGACAAAATCTACCGTGCTCTTTCCGCGGTAAGCGGCGCCGGCTCCCGTCCGCTGCGTCTCATGATTAGCGGCAGTATTGCCGCCGACGGCGACCGTCGTCTTCTTGACATTCTTGAGGGCGAAATGGGCGCGCGCGTGGTGGTGGAAGATCATTGCGCAGGGTTAAAGCCGTTCTATAATACGGTAAAGGAAACAGGCGATCCACTTTTGGCATTGGCTGACGGGTATTTAGATCAAGCACCGTGTACCCGTATGAAAACACTTCAAGATAACGTAAACTTTGCCGGTCAACTGGCTCAGGAATATCAGGTCGACGGGGTGCTGCATGTATATCTCAAATTCTGTTCGTGCTATGGAATCACCAAAAAGCCGTTTCTCAATCATTTTCAAAGTATCGATATCCCGGTGCTCGATCTGTCAAGCGACTACTCGGGCAACGATTACGGACAGATCAAAACACGCATCAAGGCATTCATTGAAGTAATCAACGCAAGAAGGAGCAAAAAGAATGGTTCCAACACAATATGCCGCCGCTGCACGGGGTAAAACGTCATCGGCTGTCGAGGAGCTTGGAAAACTTAGAGAGTCGTACAACATTGCTAACATCGAAAGACTCGTTGTCCAGGGTAAAAAAGCGATCTGGGGTGGTAATTCGTGGGAAACGCCGCTTATTTACGCTTGCGACACTATTCCGGTCGGAATGGGTGAATTGTGGCGCGAAGAAAGCCGCGCGGCCGAAAGTGTTGGAGAAAATTATTTCCAGATTCCTCCTGAATTCTTGTGGTCGCGTTTCTTGTCAAGGAATTGGAACGCGTTGTTCTCTGGCTTAATAACGGCAAACCGCTTGACGATGAAAAATTATGGTCTGAGATCAATCGCAAGAATCTCGTTTCTCAAAAAATCCGAACTATTCTTGATTTGCGGCTAAAGGCGCCGCTTTATCTATCAAGTATTCCTACCATGCAACTGCTTGTAGGATCCACTCATTATTTTGGACAACCGGAAAAGTACATCGCCTTGCTTGATCAATTGATCGATGAGTTAACCTTGGCAGCGCGTATACCGGAGGATCGCTTCTTTATTCCGATCGTATTCGCCGGTGGCGGTAGTGGCATGGGTATTTTACAAGTAATCGAAGAATCGCATGGAGCGGTAGTGGGTTGGGAAGCAGCCGGAACCGGAGATTACCGGCTTGACGTTCCACCACTCGAATCAATTGCACATTATCTTCTTGATGCGCAAAGCCACGGAGAGCTCGGTGAAGGGGCAGGCACGTCGGCAACATACAGAAGATTTCGTATGAAAGAACTTATTAATAAAACCCGTGCAAAGGGCATTATCTCTTTGTCACATTGGAAACCAATGTGCATACGGAACCTCCAACCGAGGAACAGATCATACGTGTTTGGTCAAAGGCACTCAGCAACACCCGCTGTTACTGCTGCCGCCTGAGCAGTCACAACTGGGTTCAGTTCCTGTCAGCCACCCCTTAATAATCGCTTGTGCACAGCCAACACCCGGATTAACTTCTATCGCATTAAACGGACAGTTCTTTGCGCATGCGCCGCATTCCATACACGCATCCTTGTCAACAATTTCGGATCTTCCATTTTTCAAATCGAACACCTTATGCGGACAGACTTCAATACACATTCCACAACCAGTACATCTATCCGAATTCATCTTAAGTGTAGAAACATTTTTTAAATAACGATTTTTCATAACTGCCTCCTTAAAGCTTTATAAAACCGTTAACCAAAATCAGGATTATCCCAACGCTTAAAGAGATAGTAATTGCAGGAACAGCCAGCTTCATTTCCTTCAAAACACCTGATAGTGAAGTATACGTAGAGGCGCCGGTAAAATTCATTGCGCAATATGCAGATATTGACGGTAAGATCAATAAATACCCCAAAGCCTTTACTAAACTGTATGAAGGTGATTCAGGCCATCCGTTAAGCATATTTACGCCAACCGTCCAGAGAAAACCCAATAGCCATCCCTTCCATGCAAAAGCTCTGCCTGGAATCCATGGAAGCAGCACAGGAGTTAAAACGCAACCTGTTATTAATGCGCCGACGTAAGCGTAAAAATCAGTGAGTCCGAAAGGGCCTATGCCAATGAGGTTTAACAAAAATAGTACGCCAAAAATCATTAAGGATATCTTGAAAGTGCCCACTAATTCAATCGGCGTCAAAACCAGCCGGTCATAAGCGCTAAACTTTACAGTCCGCATTTCACCGGTTGCTTTCATTCCCGAGTTGATGAATGCCTTTATATCCTTTGCTCTCACCGATCCATAGACTACTTTAAAGCCAGTTTGCCTTAAAACAACGTGAGCACTTACCCCCGGCGCACCTAATTGCGGCAATATCAGCGTTTTATGCGTGACAACCTGTGATAGCTTTGTTTTGGCAATACGGCTTACAAGCTCTTCTGTGCCAAATGTGCCTTTTCCCGCGGCACACCAGACATTAATACCCTTGGTATCAAGTACCAGAATCCATACCTTGAGGTCTTTCAACTCCTTCCTCAATACATCAAAGGTTAACTTATAGTTGGCGGTTACCAGGACCGGTGAACTATCATCTGGTGATCCAACAGCATAGAGTCCCGGATTGATTTTATAGTTCATCCGGTTGACTCCCCATCTGGCCTTCCATGAACCTAACGTATCACTGAAAGATAATAGCGTTGAGACCTGCGGTACTTTGCCTACCTTCGTCTGGATTTCTCCAACTACCCATTTGTCCTTTAGATCGTACTGCGTAATTGCTCCTGAAGAACAACTATCATTGACTCCGCAACAACAGGATGATTTCTGATTGAACGCACGATCTTCAGGGTTTATTTCTATCAATTTACTTAGCAAATCCTTATTATCAGGACTACAACAACTTTTATTTTCCAGGATTTTCACCTCCACAATAAACATTCACAGTTTGTAAGCTAATTTTTCATAGTGATCACTATTGAAGCATAGCTATGTCGTCATGTAATTATTCTTCTATTATTATATACTGCTAAAGAAAGCCGTACAATTTCTATCGTTTTCCATTATTGCATTTACTACTGTTCTTCCACTCACCCATAGGAAACATCTTCGGAATGAAGCTGCCATTTATTTAGGATCCATAGTATCAAATTCTATTTCCCCAAATGGAGGTAATCACGCCCGAAGTATAGAAATTACATATAGTTATTCAGCATACGGCGATGATTATCTCATAGGGGAATAGAGGGGAATTGAATTGAGAATACTGCACACCGCCGACTGGCATTTGGGACGTATTTTCCACGGCATCCACCTGACAGATGATCAGGCTTACGTGCTGGAACAGTTTGTTCAGCTTGCCGGAGACGTCAAACCGGATGTGATTGTTATTGCTGGAGATGTCTACGACCGCGCCGTGCCGCCCACAGACGCGGTTAAGCTGTTAAACGAGGTGATTTCCCGCATTATTCTAGACTGCAAAATACCGGTGCTGCTGATTGCCGGCAATCATGACAGCCCTGAACGGCTTGGATTCGGCACCCGTCTGCTGGCCCGCCAGGGACTTTTTATCAGTGGGCAGCCGGGTGACAACCTTGCCCCAATCATTCTTCAAGACGCCTACGGACCGGTATACTTCTGCGCGATTCCTTACACGGAGCCCTCTGTTATTAGGGAAGCGCTGGCTGTTCCGGAAGCGGCGGACCACAACAGTTCCATGCTTTCTTTGCTCAAACATTGTACGGCGTCGATTCCCCGCGGGTCCAGGACTGTCGCCGTAGCCCACGCTTATGTCGCCGGGGGTGAAAGCAGCGAATCAGAGCGCCCGCTTACCATCGGCGGAACGGGCATGGTTGACGCCTCATGTTTCCAATCCTTCAATTACGTCGCCTTGGGACACCTCCATAAGCCCCAGAAAACGGGGGACGGAATGTGCTACGCCGGCTCCTTATTGAAATATTCCTTTTCCGAATCCTCACATCAAAAATCAATTAATTTCGTGGAAATGGATGAGGCTGGTAATATAACTCTGGATAAAATCACCCTTTCACCCCGCCGTGACGTGCGTTGTCTGGAAGGTTACATAAAAGATATACTGGCTGGTCCGAAGAACGGCGAAAGCAAAGAAGACTATATTATGGTTACTTTAAAAGATACCGGCGCCATCCTTGACGCGATCGGCAAGCTGCGTGAAGTCTACCCCAACGTTTTGCATATAGAGCGCCCTCCCTTGCTTGACGGCGGTGAAATTCACGGACCGCGCGATGACCACCGGCAAATAAGCGACATGGACCTTTTTTCTTCATTCTTCGAACAAGTAGCCGGAGTTCCCCTTACCGGCGAGGAAGCCCGGACGTTTGCCGAAACAGTTGACTTATTTTACCCGAAAGAACAAAGGTGAGTTTTTAATGAAACCATTAAAGCTGATTATGAGCGCTTTCGGCCCTTATGTGAGCACTCAGGTGCTGGACTTTACGGAACTCGGTTCCCGTTCTTTCTTCCTGATTCACGGGCCGACCGGCTCCGGCAAAACCACAATTCTCGACGCCATGTGTTTTGCCCTGTACGGAGACACCAGCGGCGCGGAGCGGGAAGGCAGACAGATGCGCAGCGATTACGCGGACTTGTCGGTTATCACCGCGATAACTTTTGATTTCGCCGTCGGTGCTGAAATATACCGGATCAAGCGCAACCCGGAACAAGAACGGCCTAAAAAGCGCGGTGAAGGAACTACGACCATGCGCGCGGAAGCCACCTTGTGGAGACGGACCGGGCTCGTTGCTGACGCCGAAGAAGGCGCTGTCTTGGAAGACGGCTGGAGCAAAGTTACAGAAGCCGTGGAAAAACTGCTTGGGTTTGAAAGCAGCCAGTTTCGCCAGGTGGTTATGCTTCCCCAGAGAGAGTTTCATAAGCTTCTGACCGCGAATTCCAGTGATCGCCAAGTCATCTTGGAGACTCTTTTCCGCACTGAACATTACCGCCGCATAGAAGAATCCTTAAAACAATCCGCGAAAGCGCTTCAGAAAAGTTTTGAGGAAACTTCCGAGCAAAAGACGTGGATTTTACAGGAAGCCAAAGCCGACTCGCGGGAAGAACTGAACGAGCGGCGCAATTTACACCTGGTCCAGTTGGGAGAAGCGGCGAAGAAGGTTCAGGAAAGCCAAAAAACAGCAGCCGCGAACCGGGAGCGGTTGAACGCCGGCAGGCAGGCGCGGGAAAAGCTGACCGAAAAAAAGCAGGCTGAAATCGCCGTGGCGGCTCTGGAGGCAAGAGCGCAGGCAATTGAAGACCGAAGGGCTGTATTGGCCAAAGCCCGCCAGGCGGCAAGCCTGACGGACGTGGAAAAAACCATGAAGGCCCGGCGGGAGGAAGCAATTGAAGCAGCCAAGTCTCACCAGAAAAAGATCCAAAGCGAAGAGGAATTGTTTACTGCGAAAGAAAGCGCCGGGAAGAGACTGAAAGAAGAAATGGATAAAGAACCGGAACGTGAAGCAGCCGGCCGCGAATTAGCCTGGCTGGAAGAACTGTCCGGAAAAGTTGCCGCCCTGGACCAAGCCCGCAAAAAAGTCATCGTTAACCGGCAAGAACTGCAACTGGCGGAAGCTAATCAAAGCCAGGCTCTGTCATCTCTGAACGCTATTAAGGCATCCATAGAAGGAAAATCCAAGTCGTTATTAACGGCTTCCAATCAGGCCGCCCAAGCCGCCGCACTGGAAACAGCTTACAGGGTGTCTGAACAAATCAGCCAAAAAGGGCTTGCTCTCGCA
Source organism: Pelotomaculum isophthalicicum JI (assembly GCF_029478095.1). Classification (NCBI taxonomy): domain Bacteria; kingdom Bacillati; phylum Bacillota; class Clostridia; order Eubacteriales; family Desulfotomaculaceae; genus Pelotomaculum; species Pelotomaculum isophthalicicum. The sequence continues at coordinate 32,550 of NZ_JAKOAV010000018.1, forward strand.
GGTCTGCGTAAGGACCTTTCAAACATCATGAAAGAAATTGACGCAGCCGGCAAAGAACTGACGCGCGCGGAAAATAAATTCACGTCGGCAAAACAAGAACTCGCTCGGCTGCAAGAGGACTGGAACAGCGGGCAGGCCGCCATACTCGCCGGCAGATTAACCACAGGCACGCCCTGCCCTGTCTGCGGATCGCTTGATCACCCGGCTCCCGCCCGCAGTGAGGCGGCGCTGCCCTCGGAAAAAGTGATCAAGGAAAAACAGCAAGCTATCGCGTCATTTGAAACTTTACGCGACAAAGTGAAGGATAAACTGAGCAATATTATAGCCAGGCAGGCTGCCGTAACCGGAAAGATTGAGGAATTGGAAAAGGAACTAGGTGAAAAAGCCGGAGTCAGTCCGGCCGTCCTCCGCGCATACGCCGATAATGCCAGGGAACTGTGGCAAAACGCGCTGCAGGCCATGAAAATTTCTACGTTCATCAGCAAAGAACTGGATGAGCTAAAACAAAAGGAAATTTTAGCCGGTGAACAGCTCGAATCAGCCGGCAAATCTTATCAAGAGGCTAAAATAGCGCTTGAATCCGGGCTGGCAGTGGTGCGGGACAGGGAATCATCCATTCCTGAAGACCTCCGCGCTCCCGCGTCTTTGCTTCAGGCACAGACGGCAGCCAGGAAGAGGCGGGAGCAACTCGTGACCGCCTTTGATTCGGCCAGAAAAATAGCGGAAGAAGCCAATCAGGCGCTGGCCAAGGCCGAGACTGCCGTGGCGGAAGCCTTCGCGGCGCGGCTGGCGGCGGACAAACGCGCTGCGGACGCTGAGAAAGCCTTCCAGGAAAGATTGAAGGCGGCAGGCTTTGCAGCATTAAATGACTATGAGAACGCGAAAAAGACACAGGTGTGGATTCAAACGGCGGAGCAAGAAATCAAAGAATATGACGAAAACCGGCGCGCCGCCGGGGATCGCCTGGAACGCGCCGTTCAGGCGGCGGAAGGCCTGAGTGAGCCCGATCTGGATAAATTGACGGTATCCTTGGCGGAAGCGGAAAATGAGTGGAAACAGGTACTGGCCCTGGAGACACAACTCCAGTCGCAAACAAGCCGGGAGGCCGAATGGCTGAAGAAGATTGATGCAGCCGATAGCGCTTTAAAGGAGTTGGAAAACCGTTACGCAATCCTGGGACGCCTGTCTGATGTGGCAAACGGCAAAAACCGGTATGGCTTGACCTTTGAGCGGTTCGTTCTGGGAGCGTTGTTAGACGACGTAACGATCGCCGCTACAGCGCGGTTAAAGTTAATGAGCCGCGGCCGTTACCACCTCCAACGCACCCTGGACCGGACCCGTAGAAACACGGCCGGCGGCCTGGAACTTGAGGTTTTTGACACATACACCGGCGTGGCCCGCAGTGTTTCGACCCTGTCCGGCGGGGAAACTTTCCTGGCTTCCCTCTCCCTCGCCCTTGGGTTGGCCGATGTGGTGCAGTCCTACGCTGGCGGCATTCACCTGGACACTATTCTGGTGGACGAAGGCTTCGGCACTTTGGACCCGGAATCCCTGGACTTTGCCCTGCGGGCTTTAATCGACTTACAGAAAACTGGCCGTCTCGTGGGAATTATTTCTCATGTGCCTGAACTCAAAGAACGGATCGACGCCAGGTTGGAGATCCGGCCAACTGACAGGGGAAGCGTCGCTTGCTTTAAATTGTCGTAGTCACTGTGCATGTATAACATTATTAACATTTTCTGTACTCACAACTAGATTTTGACTTAATCCAGGCTTATTTTTCATTCTATCAAATATTTTAATAAATACCTGGGAAGTATTAATAGCGTCGAATATCGCTCTATGCCAGATATCATACTCAGGTTTAGCATTTAACATTTCAAGAGCATTCTTTAAAGATATCTGATTTGGTAAGTTGTAGATTTTTATAAACTGTTTCTGAATATCATTGTAGTTTTTTAGTAAATCACATTCTGCGTCATCCATACTATTTATTTTAAAATTTCTTTCAAATGTAATCAGATCATCAATACCCCATCCACATAGAACGAAATCTTCTTCTCCAATCCATTTCCTGAAATCTTCTACTACATAAGGCAAATCTTTTGCATTATCAATCCATTCCTGCTTTATTCTTGTTTTTTTCTTAATAAGTTTGCTTATAGTTGGATATAATTTCGGTTTAATAAATGCTTGAAAACTATTAACTACTTCCATATCTGAATTTATTTTTACAGCACCTATCTCAATAATTTCATGTATTCTGGTTCCCCATTTGTTATTCATTTCTAGATCGAAAACAATATAATTCATCATTGCCTCCCTAATTTTTACTGCAATATTATTATACCATACTATTTGTGGTACAATTAATAAGGAAGGTGAAGGAGGGTTTTTTTATTGTCCAACAGCATGTTCAGAAATATTGCCATAATTGCCCACGTTGATCATGGAAAGACTACCTTGATTGACGCCCTACTCAGGCAGAGCGGTATTTTCAGGGCAAACCAGCAGGTTGCTGAAAGAGTAATGGATTCATTTGATCTGGAAAAGGAACGCGGCATTACCATCCTGGCTAAAAATACTGCGGTACGGTACGGCGACATCAAGATTAACATAGTGGATACCCCGGGACATTCAGATTTCGGCGGCGAGGTTGAGCGGGTCTTAAAAATGGTAAACGGCGTCCTTTTGCTGGTGGATGCCTTTGAGGGGACCATGCCCCAGACCAGGTTTGTCCTGCGCAAAGCATTGCAATTAAATCTGAAGCCTATTGTGGTTATAAACAAGGTGGACCGGGCCGATTCCCGTATTTCAGAGGTAGTGGACGATGTGCTGGAGCTTTTTATTGACCTTGAGGCAAATGATGAATTGCTTGATTTTCCGATCGTCTACACATCGGCCAAAGAAGGGACCGCCACAACAGACCTGGATGCCCCTGCGCAAAACATGCGGCCTCTGCTCGATACTATTGTTAAACATATCGCGCCTCCACCCGGCGACATTGACGGCCCGTTGCAGTTATTGATCAATAACACGGAGTATGACAATTTTGTAGGACGCATGGGGCTTGGTTGTGTCAAGCGCGGCAAGATTGCCGCCGGTCAGCAGGTAAGTGTTATTGGGCACGACGGCGTATCGCGTCAGGGCCGCATTGGAAACCTCTATGTGTATGAAGGACTGGAGCGGGTGAATGTCAGCGAGGCGCCCTGCGGCGAAATTGTGGCCTTTTCCGGTTTGGATGATATCAAGATCGGTGAAACCGTGGCCTGCCTGGAGCATCCGGAGCAGTTGGAGCCCATTACCGTGGACGAACCCACTCTGAAGATGACATTTATGGTCAACGACAGCCCTTTCGCCGGACAGGACGGCAAGCACCTGACATCCCGCCATCTGAGGGCCCGGCTGTTCAAAGAGATGGAGAAGAACGTCAGTCTGAGGGTGGAGGAAACCGAAAGCCCGGATGTTTTTCAGGTGAGCGGTCGTGGTGAGCTGCACCTGTCGATTTTAATTGAGACCATGCGCCGGGAAGGTTATGAAATGCAGGTTTCCAAGCCGGAAGTGATTTACCGGTGGGACGCGGGCCAGTTGATGGAACCTATTGAGCTGTTGATGATAGACATTCCTGAGGACAAAACAGGCGTGATCATGGAAATAGTAGGGGCGAGAAAAGGGGAAATGGTCAATATGACCTCGCTGGGCCAGGACCAAATCCGGCTGGAATTTAAAATACCGGCCAGGGGGCTGATTGGCTTGCGCTCTCAGTTGCTTTCCGAGACCAGGGGCCATGGTGTGATGAGCCATATTTTCCTGGACTACGAGCCGTATAAAGGTGACATCAGAGGGCGCTACCAGGGTGTGCTGATCGCTTTTGAATCCGGCGAAGCCAGCCTTTACGGGCTGCATTCCGCGCAGGATCGCGGCGTCTTGTTCATCACTCCCGGTATAAAGGTTTATGAGGGTATGATTGTTGGAGAGCACTCCCGCGAGCAAGACCTTGAAGTTAACGTTTGTAAGAAAAAACACTTGACCAACGTCCGGTCCAGCACCGCCGAGGCCGCCATGCGTTTGGACGAACCAAGACAGTTCAGCCTGGAGGAAGCGCTGGAATATATCGGCAGTGACGAGCTGTTGGAGGTCACCCCGAAGAATTTACGGTTACGGAAGCGAGTCCTTAACAAGCACGACCGCCAAAGAAACATGAAAAACTATCAGACTGTATAACACAAGGGGGACAGATGCCATGTCCCCCTTATTTTCAAAATAAATTAAACTAAATCCTTTATCCATTGTTCAGTCGTTAGCACCTTGCTAAACCGCATGGCTTGAGTAACTAGTATTGCCCTATGCAACTCCTCAGCTGTAACAGTCCCGGCTTCATTTGATATCTGAAGCGTCCCGGTCGCATCTGAAATAAACTCCACTGAAAACCCCGGGTGCATGGCTTGCCTGGCTGTAGTGTCACAACACATTTGAGTCATATATCCGGTAATTACCACGGTATCTATATTCTTTTCTCTCAACCAGGATTCCAAGTCCGTGCCGGTGAAACTGCCAGGCAAGTTCTTTTCTACAAAATGTTCGCGCGGCAACTCCGCGACTGCCGGGTGAAGTTTCCATTCTTCGGAGCCCTTCCTGAATGTCTTTGCATCTTTTTGAAGTATCGATAACTAATAGCGCTCTTTTCAATTTTCCCCCTCCTTTTCCTATAAAGCGTGACAAGGCGGAACAGCAGGCGGCGCCTTGTCACGCTTCTATAATTTCGAAGCAACCACGGCGATTTCCTCGTAAAGCTTTTTGCAGTACCCTAGAAGGCCGGCGGCCTCTTCCGCCAGTTTCTTATCATTTTTCTTGCTGCCGCTTGTGATCATCGCGTTGGCTTCCCATATAGCCTGAAGGAGCTTCTTATCGTCTTTCTTTATTATGCGGACGGAAAGGTAGTTAAGAACCGTCGCAATATTAATGACCTTACGATAGAACTTGCCCGGGTCATCGTCACTTGCGGCACTATCAATGAGCTTGCCAACGTCTTCTCCAATCTCATCCCACACTTCCCCAGCTTCCATCATTGCAAAGTTATCGATATCTCCCCAGAGCGGGACACCCACGATCTCGTCAAGCGTGGATATGAGCGGGCTTACATTTAGCTTGTCATCCTTTGGCGTCCGGGTGGCAGTAGCAAATACGCTGCTTTCCACGGATTTATCCCTGGGTCCAAGGTGCAGGTCCGCTGACACTTTTTCATTTTTGCCAAAAAGGTTCGCAATCGTGTCAATATCGCCGGGCTGGCGGTCGCTCGCCCCGAACAGATAGCTGCCGTGGATGATAGCAATCTCGCCTTCCTTAAAGAGTCCGCCAACAACCGGCAGTTCCGTTTCGTCCTCGATAACCTTTTTTTCCGCCCACTTGTTGAGGATGTAGTCGCCCAGCGTGCGCATCGCCAAAGCTATCCGGCGCGCCACTTCGATCTTGCCCTCAACCGGCAGTGTCAGCCATCGCGGGGAAACAGCGCCGCTCTCCAGCAGGTTGATAATTGTATCAAGCTGCTTTACATAATGCGGGAACTGGGCCGCGAGCCTCTTGAAATAGGGCGTATTTTTATCCAGCATCTGGCCAAAAACGCTATTCTCCAGCGACTTGGCCAACCCTAGCGCTCCACGGATGATATCCAGCACGCCCGTGCTGGTGACGCTCTCTTTTTGATCCTGTTTCTCCTCTATCTCAAACTCAACATCTGAATCAGACTCACCTGTAAGTTTCGACTCGGCAAATTGAGCCAGATCGGGCCAGTCGCCGAAGTCCTTGTGTTTCTTCTCAGAGTCCCATGGCAATAAGACAGTAGTAATCTGCTTAACACTAGCTCTAAAGACATTAGGGAACTGCTTCGACCAAGGCACCTCGGGTTTTGGAATGCCATAGTTGTGTGGTCCCGGTTTGCCGGCAACGAAGTCCTTGAGGATCTCAGCAGCGTCTTTTGCGTGGAACCCCGCCATCTCTCGGAAAGTGATGAACCTTTGGACAACCCCGTTAGCTTCGCCTGCCGAATGAGCGGCATGCCGGGTCGTCTTGATGTTAGCATCTTCTTCAAAGGCTGACCGGTGTTGAATTATTCCTTTCAAAAGACTATCAACAGCCTGATTACCAATTGTGCGTTGAAGTTGTAATATATCTACTGAGGAAAGCGAGGAAGGAGAAAGCATGACTCGTTGAATAATATTTGAATGGTGTGTCTGCTGAGTTAACGTGCCAACATCTTGGACAGTTAATTTGGGCGACTTTTGCTTCAATATAGCATTATCATTACTATTATTTTTTTCCTCTTTCAAAACATTAGCATCTCCTTTTCGTTGGTGGCAGCACTGCTACCAAGATATTCACCTGCCGGCAACACCTATTTATATTACTTCATTTCAAAGTACTAAAATCCTACAGTATCCCTGGAAATATTTTTCGACAGTATTCTGCAATTTTCACCAATATATCTGTTGAATTTGCTTATCTCAAAAAGCTCACGGGGTTATTACAGTATGTAGGGGCAATCCTTGATCCCCAATAAATCATATTGACCCGGCCCTTGGGGCCGGGCTTATAATTACTTAAAAGGTGGTATGGCAATGGAGAATCGGATGAAGATCGGCGATTTCGTTAAATTGACCGGAAGCACACTAAAAACCGTCAGATATTACTACAAGATAGGTTTGCTGCCTAAACCGGAGCGCACCACCGCGGGACATCGTTTATACGGACCGGCAGAGCTGAATCGTATGCGCTTAATCAAACATTTAAAATCTTTGGGGCTGGATCTCAAACGCATCAAAGAGATACTGGGTAATGTTAACAATAATGCAACCCTGCAGAAAGTGTTGCAGTTGCTGCGAAGTGAGCTCACGCTTGATAAGAAAAACATTGAAGAGCGCATAGCGAAGATTGATAAAATGCTGAACCAGGGCGTGGAGCAAATTGACAAATATGCGCAAACCTGCCCGGAAATTTATAACCAGCACCAAAAATTATATGGCATCCTGGATGATTTCCAATGGAGCGAGCATTACCAGGATAGTTTTCGGATTCTGGCCGAGTTCTGGAAAAAACACCCCGAGCAGTATGAAATAGCTTTGGACTATGGAGCAAGGTGTGCCAGGCTGGCCTCCCTGTCTGAAGATGATCCTGAAATTGAACAACTCGCCCGGGAAACGGCCAAATTTATCAAAAGTATAGGTTTGTTGGATGAGTTCGACCAGCAATTCGAATTAACCCAACCCCTTTACAACTTGCGTAATGAAATGATTGTCGACAGCCTCCGCCCCGCCCGGAAAAAGTTTGATCAGCTTATCCAACAGTACCTCTATCCCGAATCTGATAAACAACCGGGTGGTAAAACGAGGACAAAAATTAAGTGATGTAACAACCTGATTGACGTTTGGGATAAGGTCCCCCACTACCGGGGCTTATAAGGAGGAGAATGATGGAGAATGCTGCTATCTCAAAGTCAAAAGCGTATATAATGCCTACTATCATGATGATTGTGCTTGGACTGGTTTTGTTTCTTCCCGCCGGCTCCTTTAGATACTGGCAGGCCTGGATTTATTGGACGATATTTTTAATCCCCACCCTTTTCATTACCGTCTATTTCTTCAAAAGAAACCCCGAATTATTGGCCAGTCGGTGGCAGGCTAAAGACCAGGAAACGGTGAGGGAAATACCTGCTTTCTTTAAGTTGTTTTATCTCGCTTATATAATCCCTGGCTTTGATTTTCGCTTTCACTGGTCAAACGTACCTGTTTGGGTGGTGGTTGCAGCTAATCTCATGTTTTTCCTGGGTTATGTTTTGATAATTAGGGTTTTTAAGGAAAACAGCTATGCTTCAGCCAATATAAAGGTTGAGGAAGACCAGCAGGTTATAGCAACCGGCCCCTACGCCAAAATACGTCATCCCATGTACACCGGGTTATTGATGATGGTCTTATCAACTCCCCTGGCTTTGGGTTCCTATTGGGCTATCATACCTGGTCTTCTTTTTATACCGTGGACGGTCCTCAGGATAAAAAACGAGGAGGAGCTTCTAATTCGAAACCTTCCCGGCTACCAGGATTATTGCACAAAAACACCATACCGTTTAATACCATCGGTTTGGTAAAATCTTGACTTGATATTACTTTTTGTCTTGGGGGAAGCAAGGGGACGTTCTTTTTGCTTCCTTGATTAGACATTAACAATTAATGTTTTAATTCTATATAGTCATCTATTTTAGTAATTTGCCGTTGTATTGCCGATAAATAGTTGCCCAATATTAATATCATCTTCGTTGTAGAAGATTTCCTATTGGTCGTTGCCAAGATGGTTCCGCCGGTGTTTCCTGGCAAGCCGCTCCAACCAGGTTTGCAGCTCGCTGCTCAGACAGCCGGGCGGCATCACCCATTGCCAATTCCCCCCGGCTGTGCCCGGTGTGTTGATTCTAGCTTCGCTGTCGAGACCCAAAACATCCTGCAAGGGAACAATTACCCACGTCGCGTCACTCATATAGACGGTCTCAATCAGATCTTTACAAATCTGTGATAGCTTTGTACCGTTCATCCGAACACCGGCTGAGTCAAATTCGGATTTGACCCAGCCTAGCAAGGTATCGTTGTCATGTGTTCCCGTATAATATACACAAGGGCTTTTGCGCTTTTCCCGCTCAAGTGGTTCCTCGCGGGTAAATTGCAGCACTTGCATCCCCGGAAACTGGAATATATGCATCAGATTTTCTACTTCCGGCGTGATCACGCCAAGGTCCTCAGCGATAATCGGCAACTGGGTAAACTCCTGTTCCAGTGCGGAAAACAACCGCTTGCCCGGGCCTTTGAGCCACCTGCCGCTTACCGCGGTTTTATCGTTAGGCCCAACCTCCCAGAAAGATTCAAAGGCACGGAAATGATCGAGGCGGATGGTGTCATAGTTTTTTATAGCGCGCCGGAACCGCTCCTTCCACCAGGAATAATCATCTCCACGCAAGGCGCACCAATCATAAAGCGGATTACCCCAGAGTTGTCCGGTACTGCTGAAGCAATCCGGCGGCACGCCAGCCTGAGCCAACTGGGCGCCGTCTCTGTCCATTTTGAAATAATGGCGAAAAGCCCAGGTATCACAGCTATCCGCGGCGACATAAATCGGCATATCCCCAATAATGCGGATACCGATCCGGTTTGCGTAGCTCTTTAATTTTTGCCACTGACGATGGAAAACATACTGCAGAAACCGTTGATACCCAATTTCCACTGCCAGCGCCTGCCCGGCTTCGGTCAAGGCCTTTTTCTCCCTGGCAGCCAGGGCACGTTCCCACTTTTGCCAGGGCAAGCCTTTATGCTTCTTTTTCAACGCTTTGTATAAGCAATAGTCTTCAAGCCAGAACTTCTCGGACTCCACAAACTCATTGTAGTCCTGCTTCTCCTGCAGCCGGCTGAAATTCTCAAAGGCTTTTCTGAGCAGGTCTTCTTTAGAGGCCATGGAAGCAGTCACATGAACAAGCTCTGCCTCTGCTAACAGGCCGAGGTCCTTCAGCTGTTCCAGGCTAATCAACAGTGGATAACCGGCAAAAGCTGATTCACTTAAATAGGGCGATCCATGATTATCTACAGGATTCAGTGGAAGTACCTGCCAGAGGGATTGACCGGCCTGCGCCAAGAAATCCACAAAGGCATAAGCCTCCTGCCCCAAATCCCCGATGCCCCATTTAGAGGGTAAACAGCCCGGGTGCAATAGGATGCCCGCCGACCGGACCAGGGTTTGGTTTGACAGGGTGTTTCGGGCAGCCTGTTTACAGTAAATTACGACAGCCTCTAGTGCCGGAATCTCCATGCTCATGGTTGTTGCCGGCATACCTGCCGGCTGGGACAATAACCTGCCGGTCAGGAGTTCTAAAACAATCCCCGGCACAGGCTCCCCTGGCGCCAGTCCCAGGACCTTTTCATTCAGCGCAACCGTTTTGTTGCTGGTGCGATGCCGGTTCACTATTACCGTTATTGACTCGTTCCCCAGCGTGCGTACGAAGCCATACAAGTCCGGTTCCAGAACAAGGGTTTGCAGGCCGCCTTCACTCAGGACAGAATATTCACGGCGCAGACAGGAGAGCCTTTTATACCATCCCAGCAGTTCTTCATCCTCGCGCCCCCATGGGAATGTCCCCCGGTTATAAGGGTCAGAATAGCCTTCCAAGCCTGCTTCATCTCCATAGTAAATGCACGGGACCCCCGGAAAGGTGAACTGGATTAAAGACAGCAGCTTAAGTCTAGCAACCGCCAGGCGCCTTTGTTCCTCCGGCAGCCGGTACTTTTCTCTGGCTTTTTCCGCCAGGTGTTCTTCAGCCGGCGCCTCACCCAGCAGGGTAAGTATTCTTGCGGTGTCATGGCTGCCAATAATATTGAGTGCCGAGTAAAAATTATGCCGGGGGTAATTTTCATAAAGCTGCAGCAGATGGCGTTGCACAGCCTCGGAATCAACTTTGCCCAGCAAAAATTCAAGTAAAATTTTACGAAACGGATAATTGGTGACTGCATCCAACGCCCCGCCGTAGAAATACTCCCGCTGCTGATCGTAGCTAATCTTATTGGAAGCGTCCTCCCAGACTTCACCAATCAGTACGGCGTCATCGTCCACGGCATGCATGACGTCACGCAGTTCACGAATAAACTGATCCGGTAATTCATCGGCCACATCCAGGCGCCAGCCTTTGACGCCCTGCCGCATCCAGTAGCGAACAACGCTATGCTCCCCGCCAAAAATAAAATCACGATAAGAGGGCGTCATTTCTCTGACCTCTGGCAAAACATCATTGCCCCACCAGCAGGCATAGCGATCCGGGTATTCATCAAACTGGTACCAGTCATAGTACGGCGAATCCTTGGACTGGTAAGCGCCCAGACCGGAATAATGGCCGTAGCGATTAAAATACCGGCTGTCACTGCCGGTGTGACTGAACACGCCGTCCAGAATAATTCTGATGCCTCGCCGCTTTGCCTCGGTGATCAGCTTTTGAAAATCTTCTTGCGTCCCGATGAGCGGATCAATTTTATAGTAATCCGCCGTGTCATAACGGTGATTGCTGGCGGCTTCAAAGATGGGGTTGAAATAAATCACGCTGACGCCCAATTCTTCGAGATAGTCCAGTTTAGAGATAACGCCCTGCAGATTCCCGCCGAAAAAATTCCACCGCTCAACTTTGCCGTCGCTGTCTTTCAGATAGCAAGGAGTGTCTTCCCAACACAGATGCATGAGCGCACCCGGCTTAGCTTCTGTGTGTAATTTCCCGACCCCCGAACGGCAAAAACGATCTATGAAAATTTGATAGACTATACCTTGTTTAAACCACTTAGGCACCTCATATTTGGGCTGAAATACCGTAATCTGATAACCTGGAGAATAATCCCCCGTCCACAGCCGGCCGGCACCCCCAGACAGGTCCGCATTATTTCCGTACTGATAGGTATTTAATCCATCTGTAATCACAAAGTCATACCAGATTAGACCCGGTGTTTGAGGCGCCAGGTAAACCGTTTCAAAAAAAACCTGGCCGGGGTTGGCCGATAACGTTAAATTAACATTCATTGGAAACTTTTTCTGGGTCGCCTGCTCCCAGACCCGAAGCAAACACCTGCAGCCGGAAATATTATTGACCTGTCCCTCCCGCAGGGACTCGCTGCCTCCCTCCCCCGCGCTGATGGACAGCCTTAGCTTGATGGCCTGCCCGCAGGGAACAGCGCCAAAGGGGCTTCGGTATTCCGCCAAATGGGAATTATGATAAAAACATAGGCCCTGAGGATTATCGAAAGCCATTGTCATTAACTCCTAACTTAGCTGCTCCAGAAGAGTCGCGTACAGAGCGGTATATTGTTTGGCCGAACGTTCCCAGCTGAAATCACTGTGCATCGCGTTATTAACCAGTGTCTCCCAGCGGTCGTTTTGTTCATGAAAAACCCCCACCGCCCTTTGAATGGTATCCAGCAGCTCATGTGCGTTGTAGTTGGCAAAACTAAAACCGTTGCCCGTGCCGGTGAACTGGTTGTAAGGGATAACGCTGTCTTTCAGCCCGCCTGTTTCCCGCGCAATGGGAATGGCACCGTAGCGCATCGCAATCATCTGAGTAAGACCGCAAGGCTCAAAGCGTGAAGGCATTAGCACCATGTCTGCCGCCGCATAGATTTTATGCGCCATGACCTCATCATAATAATCCATGAAGGCAATTTTATCTGGATTAAGGCGGGTGTAATATTGAAAACTATTTTCATATTGCGCTTCCCCGTCGCCCAATATGACCAGTTGGACATCCATTTCCATAATCTGTGGCATAACATGCAGGAGCAAGTCGAACCCTTTTTGCGGCACCAGACGGGAGATCACCCCGAATAGCGGCGCCTCCGGCCTTACCGGGAGGCCCAGGTCTTCCTGCAGCCCGAGCTTATTATTTAACTTTTGGGCGTAAGACCCGTACTGGGCGTAGATATAGGAATCCTTTCGGGGATTGTATTTCCCGTAATCAATCCCGTTTAAAATGCCGGTCAGGAGGTCTTTTTTACCAGCTAAGACGCTTTCCATCTGCTCGCCATAGTAAGGGTACAGAATTTCACCAGCATAGGTCGGGCTGACTGTGGTGATCCGATCGGCATAAAGAATGCCCGCTTTTAAAAAATTGATTACATCTTTAAAAGAAAACCGTTGGTAACACATGCCCCCCTCCGGTAAGCCAAGCACATCAAAATATACCTGCCAGGGGTAAATACCCTGATACTTTAGATTATGAATAGTGAGGAGCGTGCGCATATTGAAAAACAGCGGATCCGAAAAATAAAATTCTTTTAACATAACCGGGATCAGCGCGGTATGCCAGTCATTGCAGTGAATAATATCCGGCTTGTAATCGCTGAACCGGCAGATGCTTTCCAATACTGCCCGGCAAAAAAAACTAAACCTTTCCGCGTCGTCGTATTCCCCATAGACATGAGACCGCTTGAAATAATATTCGTTGTCGATTAAATAATAGTGCACATCCTGATAAACCAGCTCCTGCAGCCCGCAATACTGCCGGCGCCAGCCCAACGGGACCTCGAAACTAGTCAGGAATGCCGCCTTTTCCGTTAACTCCGGAGTGATTTGACTGTACTTAGGGATGATCACCCTGACCTCTATCCCACTTTTATTAAGCGCGAGAGGAAAAGAACCCCCCACCTCCCCTAAGCCGCCTGTTTTGATAAAAGGATCTGCTTCCGAAATCACATAGAGGATTCTCATCCACCATCACTTCCTTTAAATCACAGCTCTTTTATTGATTACAACCGGGGTATTCCCCTGCCCTTTAAGAATGGTCCCCTCATGGATGACTACATAGTTGTCCAGGATCACATTTTCCAAAATTACATTTTTGTCGATATTACATCTCCTCATAATAATGCTGTTTTTGATGTGGGTATCTCCGGCAACCTGGACGTTACGGGAGACAATGCAGTTTTCCAGAGCCCCCTGAATATTGCAGCCGCTGGCGACCAGTGAATTCCTAATCAAAGCGCTGTCTGAGTAATGAGTCGGCGGGTTATCTCTGCTTTTGGTATGCACCCGGTTGACGCCCCAAAACAACTCATTGCGCACATCATAATTGAGCAAATCCATATTGCTCTTAAAAAAATCGTTTATAGATTCAATCCTTGCAAAATAACCTTTAAAAGGAAATCCGAAAATGCTCAGCATTCTCTTATTCTCAAAGATAGCTTCCAGCAGGTCGGCATCCTCAACCGCTTCATAGCCTTGGATGACTTCCATGAGCAGCGTCCTGTTGATCACAACCATATCAATAAAGAACGGGAGTTCCATATATGCCCCGGCTGTTTCCTCACCGGTCATTAAACCGCCAACCTGACCCTCCGGTGACATTTTCAGAATGGTGCCCTTTAACGTCTGCCATTCTTCTTTTTTAATTGCTTTATAAATTAAGGTCACATCGGCATGATTCTGTTCATGAAAAGCAATGGCTTCATTGAAATCAATATTAAATATTTGATTACAACCGCAAAGGAGCACATATTCTGAAAGATCATTTTCCAGGTATTCGAAGTTTTTCGCGATGTCTTTCAATAGAAATACTTTATCCCACACGGCAAGCCCCCAGTTAACCCCCGGCAGAATGAACAGCCCGCCCGATTTGCGATCGAGCTGCCATTCTTTGCCTGAACCCAGCTCATCCAATATAGGCCGGTAGTTGGAGGGGGTAATAATTCCAACCGTGCGCAGGCCTGAATTAACCATACTCGACAGGGCAAAGTCTAAAAGCCTGTATCTGCCGCCAAAAGGAACGGCGGCAAGCGGCCGTTGTCTATCTATACCTTGCAGATAATCGGAACGGCGGTTGCCGGAAATAATGCCGATAGTTCTGCTCATGCTAACCCGTCCTCTCTCAACTTGTTGTCTGTAACCAGTGCTAGATATTCTCCCCGGCTCTTATTAAAGCGCCGTCATGTATGGTGAGATTATCCTCGACGCAGGTGATTAGTGACTTGGTATGATCGTCACCTGTACTTAGCCCCAGGGAACAATTTGCCTTGATCTCAACGTTTTCACCGATAATCGCTTTTCGGATCCGCGATTTATTGCCGATCCTGGTATTGCACAGGATAATGGAATCCTCCACACACACACCTTCACCGATATATACACCGGGCGCAAGAATGGAATTCATGACTTCACCCAGCACCGTACAGCCGTTGCAGATTAAGCTATTGCTAATTCTGGCGTCCGGACCGACGTAGTGGGGGGGTAGGATTTCTTCATTGGAAAAGATTTTAAAACCTGGGCTGAAGATATTCAGCGGTGGCTCAGGCAGCAGCAATTCCATGCTCGCCTGGTAATAGCTCTGCACAGTGCCAACATCCACCCAGTAATCTTTAAACCTGTAAACGAATAATTTCTTGCCCTGTTCCAAAAGCAACGGCAATACATTTTTCCCGAAGTCATTAGCTGAAACCGGGTTTTCCTGATCTTCGAGCAAGGCTTTTTTTAAGACCGGCCAGGTAAACACATAAACGCCCATGGAAGCCAGATTGCTGTCAGGCTGCGCCGGTTTTTCAGTAAACCGGATGATCCTGTCCGCGGCATCCGGCGTGATAATGCCAAAACGAGACGCTTCCTCCCAGGCCACCTCAATGGCAGAGACGGTAACATCAGCGCCTGTGTTTTTGTGCTGCCTGATTAACAGCTCATAATTCATCTTGTAGATGTGATCGCCGGAAATAATAAGCACATATTTGGGATTATAGAAATTGATAAAATCTATATTATGGTAAATCGCATCGGCCGTTCCCTTGTACCAGCTGCCGCCGCCTTCACCCACAAACGGCGGCAAGATATGCACGCCGCCGCCAAATTTGTCATCCAGGTCCCAGGCCCCCCCGCTCCCGATATAGGAATGGAGCGCATAGGGCTTATACTGCGTGAGGACGCCTACCGTATCAATGTTGGAATTGGCGCAGTTACTTAAACTAAAGTCAATAACTCTGTACTTGCCCCCAAAGGAAAGCGCAGGTTTGGCAACTCTTCTTGTCAGGTATCCCAACCTGCTGCCTTGACCGCCCGCCAAAAGCATGGCTATGCATTCTCTCTGACGCATTATTGACCCCTCCTTTGCTTGCTTTGTACGCTCCTGCCGCCTGCTAGTACTGTAGGCCCAACTTAAACCTGCCAGATCGCCCCGGCGTATTCCCTGATTGCTCTGTCGCTGGAGAAGATGCCTGATTGGGCAATGTTGGCGAGAGCCTTTTTATGCCATATTTGCTCGTCCAGATAGATCCCGGTTATCTGCGCGGCAGTCTCGACATAAGAGTTGAAATCCTTTAGGATAAAAAACTCATCGTTATGCGTCAGCAAGGAATCATAAAGGACTCTGAATTCATTGCCGCAATCCTTGAAAAAGTTATTGATTAACTGGTCAACCACTCTTTTCAGTCTTGGATTGGCCTGGTACTCCTCCCAGGAGTTATAGGCGCCGCGGTTCTGATAATCAATCACTTGTTCTGCCTTGAGGCCGAATATGAAAATGTTTTCTTTTCCAACCGCGTCCCTGATTTCCACGGTAGCGCCATCCAGCGTGCCGAGCGTGATCGCGCCGTTCATCATAAATTTCATATTCCCCGTACCGGAAGCCTCCTTGCTGGCGGTGGATATTTGTTCACTAATATCGGCTACAGGGTAAATTTTTTCAGCTAAGGTCACATTGAAATTCTCCAGAAAAACGACTTTAATGAGCTGATTCACCTCTGGATCGTTGTTAATCTTTTGCGCCAGGGTATTAATGAGCTTGATCACCGTTTTGGCATAGTAGTAACCGGGAGCCGCCTTTCCCGCAAACACAAAGGTCTGGGGAAACATGGCGAGCCGCGGCTGTTCCTTCAGGCGATTGTACAGATCCATAATTTTTAGGACATTTAATAACTGGCGTTTATAGGCGTGGAACCTTTTCACCTGAATATCAAAAATAGAAGACGGGTCGAGTTCCAAACCGAATTTCGCCTTGACAGCCCCGGCAAAATTAATTTTATTTTGTTTCTTAGCTTTGCTTAAGTAATGTAAAAAAACAGCGTCATTCTGCAGTTCAAGCAATTTATGCAATTCTCCCGGGTCTTCAATCCATTTGGGACCGATTGCCTCGGTAATAAATCCGGCTAAGGACGGATTGGCATGCAATAAAAAGCGCCTGTGGCTGACTCCGTTCGTTTTGTTGTTGAATTTATCCGGATAAATAACATTAAACCCCTGAAAAACCTGGCTCTTAACGATTTCAGTGTGCAGTTTGGCCACCCCGTTCACGGAATGACAGCCGATCACAGCCAGGTTCGCCATATGCACATACCCGTCCCGCAATATGATGGTGTTATCCTTTAGTTTCTGTTCGCCCGGGTATTTGGACACGAGCATCTCCTCAAACCTGCGGTTGATTTCTTCAATTATCAGATAGATCCGCGGCAGGGTGCATTTCATTAAATCAATAGGCCACTTCTCCAGGGCTTCAGGCAAGAGGGTATGATTCGTATAGGACAGGGTATTAACTGTAATGTTCCAGGCGTCGTCCCAGGCCAAACCTTCCTCGTCCATTAAAAGCCGCATGAGTTCCGGAACGCACATAGCCGGGTGAGTATCATTGATATGCACCGATACTTTCTGACTAAAGCATTCGATCGGTCCCCCTTGCTTCTTGTAGCGTCTGACGATAGCGCCCAGCCCGGCCGCCACAAAAAAGTATTCTTGTTTAAGCCGCAGCTCCTGCCCGGCCAGAGTGGTGTCCTGGGGATATAGAATATAGGAAATAGCCTCTATTTCCGATTTATTGCTGAGAGCTTTGGCAAACTCCCCCTGGTTAAAGGAAGCTAAATCAAACTCCTCGTTCACTGCTTCCGCGCCCCAAAGCCGGAGCGTATTGACGTTTGGACTGTTGCCGTAAGCAACGATTGGGATATCATACGGCACCGCCAGGACAGGCTCATAATTTTCATGATGAAAAATCATACGGTCGCGGTCATACTCGACTCTGAGGTGTCCCTTGAACTTAACGATAACCGCTTTGTCAGGTTTGCGAATCTCCCAGGGATACCCGTTTTTAAGCCAATGATCAGGCACCTCCACCTGAAAGCCCTGCTCAATCTTCTGTTCAAACAAACCGTATTTATAGCGGATCCCATTACCATGACCAGGGATCTGCAAATATGCCATCGAATCAAGAAAACAGGCCGCCAGTCGTCCCAAGCCGCCATTGCCCAGCCCGGCATCTCTCTCCTCATCAATCAGGTCCTGCAGGTTAATGCCCAGCTCCCCCAGCCCTTCTGTCACAATTTCCGTAAGCCCCAGATTCATCAGGTAATAGGCGAGGAGTTTGCCAATCAGAAACTCCATTGAGAAATAATAAACCTGCTTACGTTCGTATTTATACTGTTTATTAGTCCTCGCCCAACCAACATTGAGTCTATCCTTCAATAGATACACCAGGGTCTTATAGAAATCCCAGGCGGTGCCTTCCTCCATGCCTTTACCGATAACTGCTGAAAATTTTTGGATATATGCTTCTCTAAATTCACCTGCGTTTACAAATAACAATGTTGCGCCTCCTTATGGCCGGTAAACTGATATACTACTCAACCAGTTAGTGATATCGTATCGGCTTTTCCAACTTCCGTAAGTTTTAAAATTAAGCCTCCCAAGGGGGGCATCTGTAACACTACAGAATAATTGCAGTTATGCCAGGGAACTTCCTCTGCCGGCAAGGTTTCTTGCTCCATGAAACCCGAACCCCCATATTTTGCGGCATCCGTATTAAGAACGACTGTATAAATGCCTGGCTCAGGCACCCCGATGCGAAATACCGGATAGGCTTGCGTTAAAAGATTTATAGCAACCACAACAAACTCGTTAGATCCGGCTGTCCTTCTCTGAAACACGAAGACGGACTGGGCACTGTTATCGGCGTCTATCCACTCAAACCCTTGCCAGCAGTGATCTTCTTCCCAGAGACTTTTCTCCCTGAGATAGAGTTTGTTCACCTCCATAACATAGTCAGAGAACATTTTATGCATATCGTAATCTTTTAAAAACCAATCCAGCTGGGCATCTTGTTTCCACTCGATAAACTGAGCGAATTCCCCGCCCATAAACAAAAGCTTCTTGCCTGGATGGCAAATAAGATATAAATAGAGCGTCCGCAGTCCGGCAAATTTCTGCCAGTAGTCGCCCGGCATCCTATCAACTAGAGATTTCTTTCCATGCACCACCTCATCATGTGAAAATGGCAGGATGAAGTCTTCGGAAAAAGAATAAAGCAAGGAAAAAGTCAAGAGGTTGTGATTGTACCGGCGTTGCTCGAAGCCGAGGCTAAAATATTTCAAAGTATCATTCATCCAGCCCATATTCCATTTATAGCTGAAGCCCAAACCCCCATCGTAGGGAGGTCTGGTTACAAACGGCCAGGTTGACGCCTCCTCGGCAACCATGATGGCGTCCGGAAAATACTTGTATACCTGTTCATTGAGCTTACGAAGGAATTTAACCGCCGCCAAATTCTCGCGTCCACCGTATTCATTGGGAAGCCAGTCACCATTCTCCGTGCCGAAGTCCAAATAAAGCATACTGGAGACTCCATCCACTCTCAGACCGTCGATATGGTATATATCAAACCAAAATAGCGCATTGGAAATCAAAAAGCTCCAAATCTCTGTTTTTTTAAAATTAAAACGGTAAGTACCCCATTGGGCATGACTCCCTGCCTCATATAAGGGAGTGCCGTCAAATTGACCTAAACCGTGAGCATCCCGGCAAAAGTGGCCCGGCACCCAGTCCAAGATAACGCCGATTCCTGCCTGATGGCTACAATCAATCAGATACATTAAATCATGTGGATTGCCGTAACGGCTTGTAGCTGCAAAAAAACCGGTAACCTGGTATCCCCATGATCCGTCAAAAGGGTGTTCAGCAACAGGCAATAGTTCCAGATGAGTAAACCCCTTCTCTTTAACGTAAGGGATCAAACGGTCTGCGATTTCCCGGTAGTTTAGAAAGTCATTATTCTCCCGCTTTTGCCAGGTACCCAGATGCACTTCGTATATAAGCATCGGTTCTTTTTTGTGCTGTTTATGCCGGCGGGAAACAAGCCAGGCCTCATCCTGCCAGATATATCCTACCAAGGGGAAAATTCTGGATGCGGTATGCGGCCTGAGTTCGGCGTAGACAGCAAAGGGATCCGCTTTATAAATTATTTGACCCTCTTTGGTTTCAATACAATACTTATAGCGTTCGCCACTTTTTAAACTCTTGATAAAATTGACCCAAATTCCACTGTCCAGGTAATTTTCCATCGGATGGGCTGCTGTCCGCCAGGCATTGAAATCCCCCACCACAGACACCTTGCGGGCATTGGGCGCCCAAACGGCAAAACTCACTCCTTCTATATCTAGTGAACTCACCGGCTGAGCTCCAAAATGCAAGTAGCTCTGAAACAGCTCTCCTTGGTTGAATAAGTATATATCCCGTTGCGTAATGGTTTTCAATCTGTTAACTTTCATTATAGAATCCTTTATATGGATTTGCCAATATTTGTTTTTTAACTAATCATTTTAAACAATCCCTGATAATAATCTAATCTTGATCCGCCTGCTTAATCAAGATAAATTTTCAAAATTAACTTTATTATACCGTTTATTGAGTTGTTAGATCGTCAAATATAAAAAAGTTGTGTCTATGATAAATAACCCGCATCCCTTGAATATCCGGGTATGCGGGTTTCATGGAGGATTTCCACCAGAACCTTCATGCTCTCTTTTCTTCCTTTTGACTAAATCACCCTGCTTTTATTGATAAACAAAGGATGTCCTTGTTTCCCTTTAATTACGTTTCTAGGGTGAATTATGGCATACTTATCAACAACAACGTTTTCTAATACAACTCCTCTACCGATCACACAATGCTCAATTAGGATAGAGTTAGTAATGCTTGAGCCGGCTTCGACCTTAACGCCATGAAAAATAATGCTTCCTGATACACTTCCCTGAATGTTACAATCACTTGCTATCAAAGAATAACTAATCATACTATATGGGCGTACTTTGTCGGCGGATTGTCTTCGATTCCGGTAAGAACAGTCAATCCCTCCAAGCCATTTAAATGATAATTACAGAAGATAATTCCGATTGCTTTGCTCATACCTGCTCTTCTCCATTTCTTTAGCCTACGTTGCAACAAAAATATAGAATTTCTTTTTCTTAAGCCAAAGCTTGAAAGTCTTCCGTAATAATCCCGCTACGTTCAACAACCGTAATTTCTGCTTGTCTCGTATTTACTCCTTTTTTTATGCTGCTAATGAAGCTAAAGGCAGAAATACTAGTATGTTCTCCAATGATCGCCTTATAAACCCTAGAGTCGTTCATTATCTTAGAGTTCGGGAGCAAGATGGAATCTTCCACCCTACATCTTTCGCCCACATATACCCCCGATGCAACGATTGAATTTTTGATTTCTCCTAGAATTTTGCAACCGTTGCCGATCAGACAATTGTTAACCCGGGCCTTTGGGCCAATATAGTGCGGTGGCAATATCTCATCGTTGGAAAAAATTCTAATATCAGATTCAAAGATATCAAAACTCGGTTTTTCTTTCAGTAATTCCATATTAGCATCATAGTAACTTTCAATGGTTCCGACATCTTTCCAATAGCCTTGGAAGCCGTATGCAAACAGCCTTTTCTCTTTATTTAGCAGCATTGGGAGAACATTTTGCCCAAAATCATTGTTCGAATCGGGATTCTCCTCATCTTCAATCAGGGCTCTTTTCAACACCGGCCAGTTAAATATATAGATTCCCATCGAAGCCAGATTGGAATCGGACTCTTTAGGTTTCTCCGTAAACTTGAAGATTCGACCCTGTTTATCCGCCGTGACAATTCCAAAGCGCGAGACCTCTTCGCTGGGCACCTCCAAAACCGAGACGGTTACATCGGCATTTTGCTCTTTGTGATAAGTCAGCATGGCTTCATAGTTCATTTTATAAACATGATCTCCGGAGATGATCAGAACATATTCCGGATTATAAAAATTAATAAAGTCAATATTCTGGTAGATTGCATTGGCAGTTCCTTTATACCAACTTCCACCGGATTCTCTCACAAACGGAGGAAGGATATGCACCCCGCCGTGCGAATTATTATCTAAGTCCCAGGCTAAACCGGTACCAATATAGGAATTGAGCAGGAAATGCTTGTATTGGGTCAAGACTCCAACCGTATCAATATTGGAATTGACACAATTACTTAAGCTAAAGTCGATGATTCGGTATTTTGCTCCAAATGATAAGGCTGGTTTGGGAATATTACGGGTTAAACACCCCAAGCGACTTCCCTGTCCGCCGGCTAATAACATGGCAATAACTTCTTTTTTGTACATACGACTTTACTCCTCCTTTCAAATCCATTTTTTCTTGTTGCTTATAATACGGACTTAGATGCAAAAAACATACTGGTGGAAAAACCAATGTGTCTTTAAATAATTCTTTGACGAATTGATCAATGCTAGTATGTTATCGGTTTTTTCTCTTTATGAAACAGTTATTTAGCATACCTTCTTTTAACCTTGTCTTAGTATCCATCGGCCTTAGCATTAACCTAAAATTAACGTGCATAGAGTCAGCGCGACCCTTTTGTCTAAATTATTTTTAAAGGTACTAACCTAACCTTTTCCAACAAGGCCTTTTTAAATTTTTCTAACTTTTGCAACTAGTCCAAATATTTTATATTATTTATAACATGATTGGCTTTTTGTGTCAATACTATGATTCAAAGAGAAAGAATGTAAATTCTCTTTTAACTTAGAGTGTATTTAACTAAATCGTCAAAACTGCCGAAGTTTATCTGATAACAACATCTTTGCCTTTATCCATCATTAATTTCTCCAGGATCGCTTTCAGTTCATCAGGCAACGGCGCTTCAAATTCCAGGTGTGACCCGGTGCGCGGATGCTTAAAGCCAAGCACCGCGGCGTGGAGAAATTGCCCGTCCAGGCCGAAATGAGGCCGGGCGGGACCGTACTTGGGGTCACCCACAACCGGATGGCCGATATAAGCCAGGTGCACCCTGATCTGGTGGGTACGCCCGGTTTCCAGCTTGAGCCTGAGATAGGTATAGCCGGCAAAGCGGTCAAGCACACGATAACGCGTAACCGCCTGTTTTGAGTTCCTGTCAAGCACGGCCATCTTCTGCCTGTTCCTGGGGTCGCGCCCGATTGGGGCATCAATCATACCAGACTCCTCGTTGATCCGCCCATGTGCCAACGCCAGATACCGGCGTTTGACCAGCCTGTCCTTTAATTGCCCGGCCAGATTGTTATGCGCGGCGTCATTTTTTGCAGCCATAATTAGTCCGGAGGTGTCTTTATCAAGCCGGTGCACGATGCCGGGCCGCATCACGCCGTTAATCCCCGATAAATCACGGCAGTGATAAAGAAGAGCGTTTACCAGCGTGCCTGTGTAATTGCCCGCGGCCGGGTGCACCACCATCCCGCGCGGCTTGTTTACCACGATGATGTCGCTGTCCTCGTAATATATGTCCAGTGGTATGGGTTCCGGGTTTACCTCCAGGTCATCCGGAGGGGGAATATTCAATGATACCAGGTCGCCTGTCTTCACCTTGCAACTCGCCCGCGCCGCTATTTCACCGTTGACCATGACCATGCCGTCCGTTATCAACTTTTGGGTAAAAGAACGGCTTAACTCTGCCGCGGCACCGGCCAGGAAAACATCCAGGCGCTTGCCGTCACCCGACATGTCCACCTCGAAGCAACTAAATCCCGGCATCAAATTCCTCTTTCCTTTTTTGGTCTCTGATCGTTGCCATTGAGCAAATCCCAAACCAGGAGGCAGGCTCCCGTGACAATAGCCATATCTGCCAGATTAAAGACCGGCCACATACGAAAGTCCAGGAAATCCACCACGAAACCATACCTCAAACGGTCCACCAGGTTACCCAACGCGCCTCCTACAATTAATCCCAAACCATAACGCAATAAGTACCGCTCCATGGGCAGCTTTTTATACCCGAATAACACTCCCGCCGTCAGGATGACCGTAACCGCAACAAATAATGATGTCTGGTAGGCCAGCAATCCAAACGCGGCCCCCGGATTAAGTATGTAGGTAAGATTAAAAACATGCGGTACTAACGTGATCGACTCCCCATGGTACATCAACATCTGTACCATGGCTTTAGAAACCTGGTCCAGTAAAAGAGTCAAAATTATAACAACAAAAAACATAAACATCACCATACATATAATATTATCACAAATAGCTATGGATATTATTAACAATAAATTTTAATAATAATATCTGTTTTTGGGGAAAAAATATTTTTACAAGGACCCGTAATGGCCGGGCCAGTTGTAAAGGATTTAGGATCAGGTCATAGCGCCTGGTATTAAAGGCCTTAACAAACCGGTAGATCTCAAAAGCTTTGCTTTTAATCAAAGTTGATAATCGCAGTATGCTATTTCTATCTGCCGGTTAGCAAAATTATTATGAATATCAGAAATTCATGATAATAAGCAAATGGGCACTGCGGGTTCTTAACATAGAAACCTTCCTCTTGGTGAGGAAGGTTTCTTATTTTTATTACTGTTATCTCATTCTGACTCCTGGCTACAGACTACTGACTACTGAATCATTTGACTTTACAACTTCCGCACACCGCGGGCAGATAGTCGGATGGTCAGCATCCTCCCCTACGCCTTCGTGGTACATCCAGCATCGTTCGCATTTTTGTCCGCCGGCCGGCTGGATGGAAATCGCCAACTCAGGCAGGTTTTCCGGACGCTTGGCATTTTCCGGCGCTTCGTTCAAGCGGTTTAGGGCAACCCCTGAAACGATGAAAATAATAGGCAGTTCAAGCAACTCAGGCTCCAGGAAGCTAAAAAGCTCATCATCCGCATACAGGTTGACGGACGCTTCCAATGAGTTCCCGATCACTTTATCACGCCTGGCCACTTCCAGTGCTTTTGTCACCTCGCCCCGTACCGCCAGGAGGCGTTCCCACTTCTGATCCAAATCGTCGTCCATATATTCTTCCTTAACTTCCGGCATGTCTGTAAGCTGGACACTGACAGCGCCACCCTTGTCACCGGGCACATAACGCCAGATCTCCTCCGAAGTGAAAGCCAGCACCGGAACAAGCAGGCGCACCAGGACAGTTAAGATTTCATATAAAACAGTCTGAGCCGCGCGACGCTCCGCCGAACCGGCTGGCGCCGTATATAACCGGTCCTTGATCATATCCAGGTAAAGGGCGCTCATGTCGACAGCGCAGAAACCGTGGATAGCGTGGTGAACCACATGGTACTCGTAATTCTGATAACCGGCTATAACCCGCCGGATCAGCTTTTGCAGTTTCAACAACGCCCAGCGGTCAATTTCCGGCAGCTGTTCGTATTTTACCGTATCCTTGGCCGGGTCAAAGTCATACAAGTTCCCCAGAAGGAAGCGGCAAGTGTTCCTCATTTTCCGGTAAGCTTCGGTTATTTGCTTCAAGATGTTCGGTGAAGCCGCCAGGTCGCTTCGGTAATCGGCTGAACTTACCCACAAGCGTAATATATCGGCCCCCATTTGTTTAATGACTTTCAGCGGGTCAACCACGTTGCCAAGGGATTTGGACTGCTTTCGCCCCTGTTCGTCAACCACAAAACCGTGCGTCAGCACCGCCCGGTAAGGCGGCTGACCGGTGACGGCCACAGAAGTGGAAAGAGAAGAGTTAAACCAGCCGCGGTGCTGGTCGCTGCCTTCCAGGTAAAGATCCGCCGGCCAGCACAGATCCGGCCAGACGGACTGTTCGTCAAGCACGCCCATGTGACTGGTGCCGGAGTCAAACCAGACGTCCATAATGTCAGTTTCCTTGGTAAAGTCCGTTGAACCGCACTGCGCGCATTTCGTGCCCGGCGGCAGCAGGTCCCCGGCCTCCCGGGCAAACCAGATGTCAGAACCATGTTCCCGGAAAAGCGCCTGGAGGTGGCTGATGGTTTCGTCGTTAATCAAATCTTTACCGCAGCTATTACAATAAAAAATCGGAATCGGCACTCCCCAGGTGCGCTGGCGTGAAATACACCAGTCGCTCCTATTGGCTACCATATTGTAGATCCGTTCTTCACCCCACTCGGGAATCCAGCGCACCTTCCGGATATCGGCGAGCGCTTCCTGGCGAAAGCCGTCAATTGAAGCGAACCATTGCTCGGTGGCGCGGAAAAGCACCGGCTTTTTACAGCGCCAGCAATGCGGGTAGGAGTGCCGGAAGGTGGCATATTTCAGCAAATGACCGCGCCGCTCCAGTTCTTCCAGCACGGCTTTGTTGCCGTCAAGGTAGAACTGCCCGGCGAAAATGCCGGCTTCATCAGTAAAATGTCCTTTGCCGTCGACGGGCGACAACACAGGCAGGTTGTATTGCTTGCCAACTTCATAGTCTTCCATGCCGTGGCCGGGAGCGATGTGGACACAGCCCGTACCCTGCTCCAGAGTAACAAGATCGCCCAGAATCAACAGTGAAGTTCTGTCTACGAAAGGGTGGGCGCATTCCACTCTTTCCAAATCCGAGCCCTTGAATTCTTTCACTACACCGGCATTCTCCGCGCCGATGATTTCCAGGAAACTATCCTTTAATTCTTTCGCCACCACATATTTATCTTCGTTCACCTTGACCATTACGTACTCAAAGTCAGGGTGGAGACATATCGCCACATTAGCCGGCAGGGTCCAGGGGGTAGTGGTCCAGATCACCACATAAGTATTCTCTTCCGGTAAAACACCTTTGCCGTCTTTTACAGGAAATCTTACATAGATGGAAGCTGACTCATCGTCGCCGTACTCCACCTCAGCTTCTGCCAGAGCGGTTTCACAGGCGGCGCACCAGTATACCGGCTTTAATCCTTTATAAATATATCCTTTTTTAGCCATTTCCCCGAAAACACCGATCTGGCGGGCTTCAAAGTTTGGCATCAGAGTAAGGTAAGGTTTGTCCCATTCGCCGCGCACTCCCAGCCTGATAAACTCATCCCGCTGGATATCTACAAACTTCAAGGCAAAATCTTTACACTTCTTTCTAAACTCCACAGAATCGATATTGTGACGTTTCAGACCGAAAGCCTTGATAGCCTCCTGTTCGATTGGCAGGCCGTGAGTATCCCAGCCGGGTACAAATGGAGCGTCATGCCCGGTCATGGAATGGAACTTTACCACGATATCCTTCAGCACTTTATTGAGGACGTGGCCGAGGTGAATGTGTCCGTTGGCGTATGGCGGGCCGTCATGCAGGATAAACTTCGGCCGGCCGCTGTTTTTTTTCTGAACCTGATGATAGATATCGATCTCATCCCAAAACTTTAAAAACTCCAGTTCCCTTTCAGCCAGGTTAGCCCGCATCGGAAAGTCGGTCTTGGGTAGATTTAAGGTCTTGCTGTAGTCCATTTTTCACACCTCTCTAATATTCAACATGAGACTCATTAACAAAAGCAAATGCATCTTCTTCTAAAACATCAAAAACCCGCCCCCAAAGGGACGGGTTGTTATACCCGCGGTACCACCCTACTACCAACCTGCTCCAACGCTTCAAAAGCGTAAACCGGCCGGCTACCTTCACCGCCATCTAACGGTGGCGAACCGTCCGCGCTTAATCCCTTGTTCCATCGTGGTTTCAGCCGGCGCCTCCCGGGTGATTTTCAACGGCCGCCCGTGCCCGGCTCCCACCTGACCCAGGCTCTCTTAACGGATATCTGCCGCTTACTCTTCCCGTTCACAGGAAATATTGATATTCCAACACGAAATATTATATAGAAAAGCGCCTGAGCAGTCAACTTCCTTTTCACAAACTGCCTGGTATCGCGAAAGCTTCCCATCAATATGTACTCAACAAACCGTAGCGCCGCATAGCGTTCAACTATACTCTGATTTCGAGTTATATTCCTACCGGAGACGCGTACAAAAGTATATGGAAGGCACATTATAACAACGGTATTTTTTTCTTGACTTGCAATGCAAGTTGCCCTAATATAAAACAAGTTGAAAAAATAGAAATAATTTTAACAATAACGAAGGGGTGACTGCTTTGTTCAACAGTGTCAAATCAAAGATTCTAGCTTTACTGCTATTGGCAGTGGTAACGCTGGTTGTCACCAATGTTATTGCCCTGGTTACCGCCAGAAATAACCAGGCGGCTCAATTGCAGGAAAGTCTGGAAAGCAGTACGGTAACGGACAGCAAAATGATCAATGATATCCTCCAGCAGCATGTTGATAAGCTACTCGCATTGGCAAGCTCACCCACTATTTTAGGGAATGACTGGGAAGTCGCAAAACAATATCTGTTAGATGAAGGAAGACGCTTGCTAAAAGAAGACAGTAATTTATTCAGTATGATTTCGATGTCCGATTTAAACGGCACGTCGTTTATCGCGGATGGCAGCAGTGTGTCAATAACCGAACGTGATTATTACCAGGCGATAACCGGCGGAAAAGATTTGTTTTTTTCATCGCCAAAGATTGGCAAAAACGACGGTAAGCTGTCAGTGTCTGTAGCGGTTCCTGTTAAAAAGGACGGCAGGCTGTTCCGCGTCCTTTTTGGCGTGATGGATCTGGATAAGCTTTCCAAAGAGGTTGTATTGATGAAGCACGGAAATAACGGGCGGGCCTTCATGATTGACGCCAATTGCGTATGCATCGCTCACCCGAACAAGGACCTGCTGAACCAGGATTTGTCCAAGGAAAGCAGTGCCGTGTCGGCGCAAATGGCTGAAATAATCCGTGGAATGCCGGTTACAAAAGCAGGGAACGCGGAGTATTCTTTCATGGGAGTTGGCTCGATCCTTTATTACCAGCAAGTACCTATCACCAACTGGTTCCTGGCCGTCGTCGCGGACCGTCATGAAGTATTTGGCACTATTGACGCCCTGACCAGAAACATTACTATTATCATTGTGATCACTTCCCTGTTGTTGTTGGCGTTAGGCTGGTTTATGACCGAAAAGACAATCCGGCCGATCAACGACCTGGTAGCAGCCACTAACAGGCTGGCACAGGGAGATCTGAACACGGAGGTAGCGGTTGACACTAATGATGAAATCGGCCATCTAGCCGGATCTTTTGAAGGAATGCGCAAGGATTTAAAAGAAGTCCTCGGCAAAACCGCCCAAGCCAGCAATCAGGTATCCAACACCGCTAAAACGTTGGCTTTCCAGGCTGATCAAACTGCCGCCGCAGCTACGACAAACGCCAGCACAGTTGGCGAAATTTCCGCCACGGTGGAAAATGTGGTTGAAAACATTAAAGAAGTTTCCGAGCAGGCTGATGAAGCCAGCCGCCAGGCAGGCCAGGGTCAGCAGAGCATCGATACGGTGATTAGCGCCATGCAGGAAATGAAACAATCCGCGAACGAAATGTCAACCTCTATGAGCACGTTGAACCAGGCTGTGGGCAACGTGGGACAATTTGTGGAAACTATCAACGCGATTGCCGGACAAACCAATTTACTGGCGCTAAACGCAGCCATCGAAGCGGCAAGAGCCGGGGAAGCGGGCATGGGTTTCGCTGTCGTCGCGGATGAAGTGCGCAAACTGGCCGAAAGTTCCGCCCAATCAGCGGGAGAAATAAGCCGGATCATCAGCGAGGTGCAGCAACAATCGAAGCGAGCCGCCGCTGACATGGAAAAGAGCAAAGAGAATGTGGAACGCGGCGATCAGGTAGTGAAAGAAGTCAGTCAAACGTTGGTCTCAGTAATCAGGCTGGTGCAAGATTTTAATTTGAAAGCGCAGGATGTGGCTGCTGCCGCCGGGCAGGTGAGCAGAGCGATACAGGATGTGGCCGCTACCACCGAAGAACAAACAGCGGCAATGGAAGAGGTCTCAGCCGCAGCCGCCGAGTTGAACAACATCGCGGCGGAAATGGAAGAAGCGATGAAAAAATTCAACAGGTAGCAAATCTAACAAATCAGCGCCGGTGTTTCACGCCGGCTTTTTCATTTTCATGAAATTATGAATGGGGCCGAACATGAGCCGCGTTATATGTCCAAAGGTCACTTAATCTTGCGGCGCAAAAGTGTTTAGCGCTTTCTCGGCGCTTATGCCAAGGACTTTGATTGTTTTATTGCGCCCGGTTGAACCGGACAGGATCTCCACATGAGAACGGGGGACAGATAACAGCTTGGCTAAAAAGGTCCGGCAGGCCTCGTTCGCCTCCCCTTCCACCGGAGGCGCGGTCAGACGGAGCTTGACAGCATCCTCAAACAGTCCGGCCACCCCGTTTCCAGAGGCCCTAGGCTGCACCCTCACCTTAAAGATAACACCATCTTTTTCTTCCCTTATATAAAGCAAATCAACATCACTACCTTGCTACAAATTCAAGTATTCAGAATTCAGGAGTCAGAATTCAGAATATTTCAAAACAATACACCCTATTCTCTCCTACTGACTCTCCTGAAATCTTGTAATCTTGCAATCTTTTATCTTGTAATCTTGACTACTGGCTACTGAATACTGACTACTGACTACTGATGATCATATTTTCCCGGCAAATATCAATAAAGCTATGCAAGATTCCGGCAGTCGCGCCCCAAATCAGCCTATTGCCATATTCATAGAAATATACCGGTAACGTTCCCAGAACACGCCAGCCTTCCTTGTAATACGCGGGGAGCCTGTCAAAAGGAAAATCGGCTGCGTAGCGGGTACCCACATCAATGCTGCTTTGAGCGGGTCGAGCCGACAAGAAGTACTTCACCGGCGCCAGAAAAACTTCCTGCACCTCATCCGGGCTGGGTACTATTTTAGCATTTCCGGCGATCCTTCCAACATAGGGATATATTAATGCCCCGACCGGGCTGATAAAATAATCCAAGGGTCCAATCAGTTCAATTTGTTCCCTTAAGACACCCAATTCCTCCACAGTTTCACGGACTGCTGTATCTTGCGGGCGGCTCAGTTCACCACTCTCCACCATACCGCCCGGGAAGCATATTTCACCCGGTTGTCTTTTTAAGCTGCTGGAGCGGACTTCAAAGAGCACTTGCATTTCACCGTCAACTTCGATGATAGGTACTAATACCGCTGAAATGAAATATCCTCTCAAATTATGTAATTTTGGTTGTCTGTTGTTTAGCAGTCTCTTGAGATTTTCCAATCTGTTTACTCCTTTTAATACCGGTGGCCCGTGGCCGGCATGCGCTAATGATAAACCTCCTTAACGGAGGCTCGCAATTAATGATCGCTATTAATATATTTTCAGCTACGGCAGTTTGTTACGCTGAAGCAAGGACGTTGTCACCGTCTTCCGTAGATTCATCAAGAGCATCCAGCCTTACCTCTTTTATTTGGCTCTCCTCCTCACTGTCAAGGAATCTGGCCTGGGCTTCCAATAGGGCGCGGAACTGCATCCTGAATACCTGCGCCTGCCTTTCAAGCCGGCTATGTTCTTCTATGATTTGACTAACTTTTTCTTCCGCTTCAGATATCATCGCGGCGGCTTGCCGTTCGGCCTTTTCAATGATGGCGACTGCTTCCTGCTCGGCTTCCCGGTTTAACTGTTCCGCCTCAATCCGGGCACGATCCAGTGTCAATTGTGATTCTTTTTCGGTGTTTTGCCTTAACTCATCAGCATTTTTCTGGGCTAAAATCATGGTTTTCTTCAGAACTTCTTCAATCTCCCGGTAACGGGCCATATTCTGCTCAGCCTGGTCCAACCGTTCTTTTAGATCCAGATTTTCTTTATTTAATATCTCGTAGTCTTGCGTCACCCGATCTAAAAAAGAATCAACTTCTTCACTATTATAACCCCGTAAAGAATGGCGGAACTCTTTTTTTTGGATATCCAACGGTGTTAACATTATCGTTTTCACCTCAGTTGTCATTCTCTGATAATTTACCTTAATAGCTATTACGCATATACGCTTACGTCAAAAGATAAAAATATAGGAGCACCCGGTGAACCAGCCATTGTAGTAATTGCAGCGCAATCAAAGCCACTATTGGAGAAAAATCCAGCGGCCCGAAAGGCGGGACAATTTTCCGGAAAAAACGCAGGTAGGGATCGGTAACCTCATAAATAAACCTGAATACCGGCTGATAAGGGTTATGCCGGATCCACGAAAGAAATATCCGGATAATTATCAGATAAGAATATACTCTGAAGGCAACATCGATCGCGGTGTATAAAACACCCATTTTGCCTCACCTACTTTACTTAATATCCGCCATTTCCCGGGCGCGCTGAGTGGCGTTGGCTACAGCTTTCATCATCAGCGCCCTTACGCCTCCTTCTTCCAGGGCGAAGAGACCGGCCATAGTGGTCCCGCCCGGCGTGGTGACCATGTCCTTCAACTTGCCGGGATGTTCTCCGGTTTCAAGTACCATCTTAGCCGCTCCAAGCATGGTCTGGGCAATCAATACCCTGGCCGTGTCCCTGGGCAGGCCAAGCCTTACCGCACCGTCTGTAAACGCTTCCATTATTATGTACATGTAAGCCGGCCCGCTGCCGCTCAGGCCGGTTACGCAGTCCAATAGCGCCTCAGGCACAACTGCAACTTTGCCTGCCGCGGCAAAAACAGCGAGCGCTTTTTCCATATTTCCTTCATCCGCGTATTTCCCCGCGCTTAAAGCGGTGGCTCCCTCACCCACCAGGCAGGGAGTATTGGGAATAGCCCGTACAACGGGTATATGCTCTTCAAAACAAGATTGCAATTGCTCAATAGTAATTCCCGCCGCTATGGAAATAAAGGTATGTTCCTTGCGCGCCGCAGGTACTATTTCTTTTAACAATGGAACGATTACATATGGTTTTACCGCCAGAATAATGATATCTGCCGTCTTTACAACGTCAATATTATCACTTGAAGTATTGACACCCATTTTTTGGCTCAAGTATTCCAGCCGCCTCTGGTCAATATCGCTCACATATATTTTAGAGGCGTCGACCAAACCTTTCCCGAGCAGCCCCGCGACCAACGCCTCGCCCATGGCTCCACCGCCCAGGCAACCAATTTTCTGCCCCTTTAAAGGCATCGTGTCATCCCCTTATATTATTTATGAACGAATCCAAGGGAACAGTCCCTTTTCTTTGCTTTCGCTTTTCAGCTCACTGTTTATGTCCATATTGTTGGGCACAAAAAGAAAAATACCGTTTCCCACTTTCTGCAAGCTCCCATTTAACGCGTAAGTAGCGCCACTGACGAAATCGACAACCCGTTTGGCTAGATCAGACTCAGCCTGTTCCAGGTTTACAATAACCGGACAACGGTTTTTCAAATTATCGGTAATTCCCTGCACTTCGTCAAATGACCTGGGTTCAACCACAACCACGTGTACCTGCCTCTGAGAATGCAGGTTAAATACCGTGGCCTTTTCCTTCTCCTTCTTTTTTTGCCAGGGATGCTCTTCACGTACCTCTTCGCGGTCACGCTTTTCTTCTTCTTCGACGTCTTCCTCAAAACCCATAAAGCTAAGAACCTTGTCCATCAGTTTAGCAGCCATTTTTATCCTCCTAAATATAAAATATTATTTGCGGGTTATTATTGCCTCCCGCCAAATATAGCCGTCCCAATTCGCAAGATATTGGCGCCTTCTTCCACAGCCACCTCAAAATCACCGCTCATACCCATGGAAAGATATTCCATGGTTGCCCCCGCTTTATTATTCATTAAACGCATTGCTAAATCCTTTAGTTGCCTGAACACCGGTCTCACTTCTTCAGGTTCGCTGGTCCACGGCGCGATAGTCATCAAACCCCGCACATTCAAGCCCGGCAAACGCGCTGCAGCCTCAACGAAATCCTCCGCTTCTGACGGCAAAATCCCATACTTGGTTACTTCACCCGCTACATTTACCTGCACCAGCACACTGGCCACCGCATTGGCGCCGCTAGCCACCCGGCTAATCTCTTCCGCCAGGCGCCAGCTGTCCAGTGAATGAATCAAAGCAACTTTACCGATGATTTTGTTTACTTTATTTGTCTGCAAATGGCCGATTAAGTGCCATTCCAACCCTGGCGGAACGTCGTTATACTTTTTTAACAACTCCTGTACCCTGTTTTCACCAAGTCTGCTTACTCCACCTTTTACCGCCTGTCTGATTATTTCCGGTGGCACCGTTTTAGTAACCGCCACCAGTTTGATTTCCTCCGGCCTGCGTCCGGCCCGGCGGGCGGCAGCGTCAATTCGTTCCCGTACCCGGTGCAGATTATCCAGAACGCTCAAACCGACACACTCCTTTGCTCCACCCGGTTTCTTCTTCTCCTAGCAGAACTTGTTATTCAACATGTTGCCGGTCTTACTATTAAATGGCTTTAATTCGACGGCAACCAGCCAATTCCTGCGTAAAAAAGCTTTATAAGCTGTTTTACAAAAAAAATATTTATAGCAACATACCTGCATTCACAATGCTAAAACGACCGGTAATTGACAAATTGAATCGGGATATCAAATTCGTGTTCTTTGATTTTCTGCATTACAGCTTGCAAGTCATCACGGTTTTTCCCACTGATCCTTACTTGATCTCCCTGTACTGTGGCCTGTACCTTAAGCCTGCTGTCTTTGACCAGTTTGGTGATAACTTTGGCTTTCTCTTTATCCAGTCCCTGAACCAGGGTAACCCGCCGGCGAACGGTATCTTTGGCGGCAGGTTCTATTTTGCCGTATCTCAGGGCTTTCAAGTTAACACCACGCTTCACCAGTTTTGTTTCCAGAATATCAACTACATTTTTCAGTTTAAATTCATCATCACCTGTGAGAATAATCGTTTCCCCATCATAATTAATATCACTTCTGCTGCCCTTGAAATCAAACCTGGTTCGTAATTCTCTAATGGCTTGGTCCACAGCGTTATTTACTTCCTGCATATCCACTTGTGATACAATATCAAAAGAATTTTCCTTTGCCATAAAAAACACCTGATCTCTTATTTATATCTTTTTATATATAATGTACAATTTACCATGAAAATTGTCAAAGGCATCTATTATCATTAATGATTGTTATATGTTCTTTACACTAAAGGAAAATATCCTGGAATGTCGAAACTAATATTACTATTAAGGTATTTAGAATTCAGGAGTCAGAATTCAGAATATTTCGAGACGATAAACCATTCTCTTATTCTGACTACTGACTACTGGCTCCTGACTACTGAGCAGTTACAAAAATTCAATCAAAGTGGGAGAAAGTATTGGCGATCTACTCATTTGACGGCGTTGATCTGAAGATGATGCTCCGGGGGGCGGTTGAACTCCTGGGACAGTCCAAAGAAGAAATAGATGCTTTAAATGTTTTTCCAGTACCGGACGGTGACACCGGCACCAACATGTTCCAAACCCTGGTGTCCGCGGTGAAAGAAGCTGAATCAGTTAATTCGAACCATATCGGTTTGGTGGCGGGGGCGGCGGCACGTGGCGGTTTAATCGGCGCCAGGGGCAACTCCGGAGTAATCCTTTCCCAAATATTGCACGGTTTCGCCCGTTCCCTCAGCGGCATTGAAAGAGCAACCGCTCCCGATATTAGCACAGCCCTGGAAGAAGGCGCGAAGGTAGCCTACCGTACCGTGATGAGCCCTGTTGAAGGTACGATTCTCACTGTTGTGAGAAAGTCTGCCGAAGGCGCGGCCGCCCGGCAGAGCGGCGATTTACTAAGACTGATGGTTACCGTTTTTAAAAAAGCATTCGACGCTTTGCAAGAAACCCCGGATTTGCTTCCGGCGCTAAAACGCTCAGGTGTGGTTGACGCCGGCGGCAGGGGCTTTGTAGTTATATTGGAGGGCTTCCTGCGCGCTCTCAGAGCGGCCTCACCGGTCGCCAAAACATCGTCAGAAACCCCGGTGATGGTTCTTACCCGAGAAACGACCGTAAAAAATCAGCCGGTTTTCCAGGAAAACGCCGGTGCAATCAATTACACATACTGTACCGAACTACTGGTCAAGGGGTCTAACCTGCCTGTAGAAAATATGCGCGCGGCACTGTCTCCTTTCGGCGACAGCCTTATGGTGGTCGGCGGGGAAGGCGTCGTGAAGGTACATATTCACTCCAACAACCCCGGTCTGGTCATTGAGCACTGCCTTAAGCACGGGACACTGCACGACTTGAAAATAAACAATATGGCCGATCAGAACCAGGAACTGCTTACCGCGGCTGAACGCACCGGCACAAGCAAACCGCTTGGCATTATTTCAGTGGGGGCCGGTGAAGGGATTACGGAAATAATGAAAAATCTGGGCGCCGACGCCGTGGTTTCCGGCGGGCAAACTTTAAACCCCAGTACCGGCGGTATCCTCAAAGCTATTGATGAATTGCCGTCCAAGCGGTTAATCATTCTGCCAAACAACAAAAACATTATTCTGACGGCTGAGCAGGCCGGCAAGCTATCTCAAAAGGAAGTGACAGTTATTCCTTCAAAAAGTATTCCTCAGGGGCTTGCCGCTCTCCTCACCTTGAACCCGGAGGACGACTTTGAAACAACCGGACGTAAAATGGCCAGAGCGTTGGCCTCAGTTCGATCCGGTGAAATCACAACCGCGGTGCGTGACACTGAATACAAAAACTTGCGTATTAAAAAAGGAGATATTATCGGTCTTGCCGACGGGGATCTGATCAGCGCGGGGAAAGAACTAACCGGCGTACTCGAAGATCTCCTGAAAGAATTAATCGAAGGCGAAGGCCGTCTGGTTACTATTTACTACGGTGAGAAAGTTACCCCCGGATATGCTGAAGAGATAACAGAAAGAGCGCGGCAGAAATTCGCCAGCCAGGATTTCGAAATTCAAGACGGCGGCCAGCCGGTATATGATTTGATTATATCGGTAGAGTGAGGTTTTTCGAAAGGTGGTCCAATGAATAAAGTTCATATTGTAACCGACAGCACCGCAGATTTACCATTGGAGCTTGTTGACGAATACGGAATTACTGTGATACCGCTAAAAGTAATATTCAGCGGGTACGAACCATTATTGGACGGTGTGGATATCGATACCGTCCAATTTTACCGCCGCCTGGTAGAAAACCGGGAGATGTCGGCTACTTCCCAGCCCACCCCGGCTGAGTTCGCCGCCGCCTATAGCAAACTGTCCGCGGAAGGCGGCAAGATTATATCTATTCACTTATCTTCAACCCTGAGCGGCACCTGCCAATCAGCTCGAATGGCAAAGGACATGGTTCCCGGGGTTGATATTGAAGTAATCGACTCAAAACAGGCCAGTATGGGACTGGGACTGGTTGTCCTTGAAGCAGCCGCTGCCGCCCGGGCCGGCAAATCCAAGGCGGAGATACTTGAATTAATAAATGCGCTTCTCCCCAAAATACAGATATTATTTATTGTCGACAGCCTCGATTACCTGGTTCGCGGCGGCCGGATCGGCAAGGCGCAGGCTTTTCTGGGCACTATTTTGAATATAAAGCCCCTGTTATATCTAAAAGAAGGTATTGTTAATCCTTACGAAAAGGTCAGGGGCAAAACACGCGCGATTGACCGGTTAGTGGAAATAGTTGAAGAAACAGCCGGAAAGCATAAGATCAAATGTTCTCTCGTCCATGGCAATGACCCGGCGGGAGTAGAGCAATTACGGCAAAAAATAACGGCAAAGCTGGACTGTGACGAACCTGTCGTCACCGGTCTCGGCGCGGTGATAGGCACTCATGTGGGGCCTGGGGTGCTTGGGATCATATTTTACGTATACGATAACCAGGCGGGATGATCATCGGAATCTTCGTAATGCGAAAAACCTTACCTGCTCACTGGTAAGGTTTTTGCCAATACTATTATGAAAGTAAAATCATGTTGACTGAAGTTACTCTGATTCCTGGGTTTGCGCGTGGGATGACTGGCTTTGTGATTTTTTAGCTTCTTCTTGTTCATTTTCAAAACTGGCGCTTGTTGCCCGCCGAAATTCACGTATTGACCTGCCCAGCGCTTTACCGGCGTCAGGCAACTTGCCGGGGCCGAAAATAATTAAAACGATTATTAATATAAGAATAATATGCATGGGCTGCAATAATCCAGAAAACATACTTGTCCTCCCTCTCACGACTTATTTTGGCGCTGATATAATTGTATCATATCTTTATAAAGTGGCGACGCTTATTTTTTGACAGTGATAAAAGCTTGCCGGCATAAGGAGAGGTCAACCTTGCTAATTTATCTGTTGCTTATTAATACGACTGGGTTGATTGCCGTATGGTATGATAAAGTTTTGGCTAAAAAAGGCAAATACAGAATTCCTGAGAGCAGGCTCTTTTTGATTGCCCTGGCCGGCGGCGCCTTTGGCGTATTTATGGGAATGCAGTTATTTAAACATAAAACACAGCATTTAAGGTTTACCATCGGCATCCCTGTAATAATAATTGGGCAGATTATTTTGTTTAGAACTTTTCGTTAGCAAATATTCGCATCGGCTCCTTTTCGAGTCTATAACAACCTGTATCCCACACCTGGCTCGGTGATAATATGACGCGGGCGTGAAGGGTCAACTTCAATTTTTCTGCGCAACTGTCCAACATAAACTCTTAAATACTGAGCATCATTTTGATAAGCGGGACCCCAAACAGCACGCAGCAACTGTTTATGGGTAAGCACTTTGCCGGCGCAAACAGCTAAATTTTTTAATATTTCATATTCCGTCGGCGTCAGTTTGATTTCTTTTTCCCCGACAGTAACCCGGCGGTGGGCTATATCAACGGCCAATTCGTCAAAATTCATTACCGGTTCATCACCGGCGCCCGACGCATGTCGCATGGCCGCCCTGATTCTAGCCAGCAGTTCACCCATGCCGAAAGGTTTGGTTACATAGTCATCCGCCCCGGCGTCAAGCGCTGCTATTTTGTCATTTTCCTGCTCCCGTACAGATATGATAATAATTGGAGTGCCAGACCATTCACGCAATTTTTTTACCACTTCGATGCCGTCCAAGTCTGGCAAGCCTAAATCCAGGATAATCAAATCCGGCTTACAGTATAAAACCTTATTTATCCCTTCCCGCCCGTCGACGGCCTCTTCAACTTCATAATCGTGTTCGGACAAAGTTACCTTTAAAAGCCGGCGAATCTGCTTTTCGTCGTCAATAACAAGGATGCGCGTTCCGCTTCTATTATCCATTGTTATCACCTTTTCCCGCATCAAGCGTTTCTTCTTGCCCATCAGCGTCTGAAGGCAAAATGATCGTAATGACTACTCCTCCGGCGGGGTTATTGGAAGCCCCGATACTTCCGCCATGAGCCTCAATAAAACCTTTGCTGATGGCCAGCCCCAATCCGGTCCCGCTTACTTGGCGGGGTGAATGGAGCCGGTAGAATTTATCAAAAATCCTCTCCAGATCTTCGGGAGGAATATTGGGTCCGCGGTCAGTCACTGATATGATCACATTCTGATCAGATTCACGGGCGTCAATAGCGATTTCACTTCCCGCATCCGAATACTTCAGCGCATTATCCAATAGATTAACCATGACCTGCTCAAGCAAAACATAATCAGCCTTCACCAGCGGCAGGTCCGGTTGCAGTTCAATTTTTAAGGGACGGCTGTTCAGCGGTTCACCCACATGGCTTACCGCCACGCCGATAATATCTTGAATATCGCACCATTCTTTGTTTAACTTGAGCATGCCGCTTTCCAGCCGGGCCATGTCTAAAAGATTGCCTACAAACCTGTTCATGCGCGTGGCGCCCTGCTGAATGGTCTGCAGGAGGTCATGGCGGGCGGCGGGGCTGTATATATTTTCGTGTTCCAGCAGTCCTGTCACCGCGCCGATAATTGAAGCCAGTGGAGTACGCAAATCGTGGGACAGGGAATCAAACAGGGCAACCCGCAGGCGTTCCGATTCAGCCAGCAAATGTGCTTCCCTGGCCTGTTCAATCAATTGGACTCTGGCGATAGCCACTGCCGCTAAACCGGCAAAAGCTTCCAATAAACGCCGTTGTTCC
Source organism: Pelotomaculum isophthalicicum JI (assembly GCF_029478095.1). NCBI lineage: Bacteria > Bacillati > Bacillota > Clostridia > Eubacteriales > Desulfotomaculaceae > Pelotomaculum > Pelotomaculum isophthalicicum. Next base: position 72,008 of record NZ_JAKOAV010000018.1, read on the forward strand.
GGCTGCAGATACTTCTCAACGCTTTCTATTTTTATCCCCAGAACACCTCTTGTACTCTGTTCTGTTCGCAAAGGTAAATATAACCCGTTTACGCCACCTAGATTGTCCGTGCCTCTGCCGGTCACTTCACCGTGTTCAAAAGCCCAGGTTGCCGCCGCCCGCTCACTTTCATTTAAAAAACTTCCCTCTTGATTACTTGAGCAAGCTTGCTGTTCAAGCTTTCCGTCTTTATCAGGCAGCAGCACAACCACCTGGCCTTCCACCGACTCGGCGACTTTACGGGCCACACTCTCTAAAACCTGCCGAAGTTCAGCCACCGCGGCAATTTCACGGCTCAAAGCATACAGCGCCGCCGTCCTGGTTTCCCGCTGTCTGGCGTTGGTTATCTGCTGCCGCAGCCGGGCGGAAAGAGTTCCGGTGAGCAGCGCCACCAAAAGGAATATTGAAAAACTAATCAGGTAACGTAAATCACCTACCGTAAAGCTGTGGGTAGGTGGCACGAAAAAATAGTCAAAAATTAAAGCGCCTGCAGCCGCCGCAGTCACTGCCGGCCCCGTGCCCCACCTGACGGCGCTCATGAGTACAGGCAGAAGATAAATCATGGCGATGTTGACAAGCGTGAGATAAGAGGACGCCAGGCCCGCCACGGCGGTAACGAGAAGCATAATCAACAATGACCCCGCGTAGGGATACACCGGGAAAGGCCGCCGTTCCGTTTTGGCCGTTACCTTTTCCTGTTCTTGTTTCGCTTTTCCCGGAAGAACGTGAATACTGATACCCTGGCTGTGGCGAATGACCCTGTCCACTATTGACCCATTCATCCAATCCCAAAATCTGCTATGCAATGGTTTTCCAATAACAATTTGAGACACATTTCGCTTTCTGGCCAGTTCCAGGAGTTCTTCCGCCACGTCATTACCAGTCAAGCTGATGGTTTCTGCCCCGAGTTCCTCGGCAAGGCGCTTGTTTCTTGATAGGCGGTCCTTTTCCGCCTCACTCGCGGGTAGCCGCCGGGGTGTTTCCACGTTGACGGCCAGCCATTCGGCCTTTAAACCTTCAGCCATGCGCCTGGCGGTGCGGATTAACTGGGCCGAAAAGGGGCTCGGACTGATACATACCATGATCCGCTCCCCGGTAGGCCAGGGCCCCGGGATACCGTGCACCCGCATGTAGGATTCGACCTGACGGTCCACTATTTTCGCGGTGTAGCGCAAGGCCAGTTCACGCAGGGCGTTGATATTTCCCGGGCGGAAAAATTTCCGCAAAGCGTGTTCAGCCTGGCCAGGCACATAAACCTTGCCTTCCTTTAACCGCTGGATTAACTCCTCCGCTGGAATGTCAACCAGATGTATTTGAGCGGCCTTTTCCAGGATCCTGTCGGGCACGGTTTCCCGCACTGTCACACCGGTCACTTGTGCCACAATGTCATTTAACGTTTCAAGATGCTGTATATTTAACGTGGTATAAACGTTAATGCCGGCTGCCAGTAATTCCTCGACATCCTGGTAGCGCCGGGTGTGCCGGGAACCGGGTACATTTGTGTGGGCCAGCTCGTCGACAAGAGCCAGTTGCGGACGCCGGGTCAGCAGAGCGTCCAGGTCCATTTCGCTAAACTCTTTGCCCCGGTATTGCAGGCGGCGGGGCGGAACAGCCGGAAGGCTTTTCAAAAGGTTCTCAGTTTCTACCCTACCGTGCGTCTCCACCCAGCCGATCACCACATCCACACCTTCGGCCAGCCGTTCCAGGGCGGCTCCCAGCATATCGTAAGTCTTTCCCACTCCGGCCGCCGCGCCGAGAAACACAGTCAGCTTCCCCTGCTTGTCATCAGTCAAGCTGGCCAGTAGGGCGTCGGGGTCGGCACGCTTTTCTTTCACCATTCGCTACCACCTGTATTGCTTTATTGATATATACCCGGATAACATGGTCAGTAGTCAGTAGTTTGACGTCTGTGAAGCTTCGCTTCAACATCAGATGGATGAAATGATAATAATTTAAAACCTAAAGGAATGCAAAAAATCCCTACTGAATTCTAATTAGTAACTGTCAGCTATTTACTCATTTTGTCTAAAGCAAAGTTGAGCAGTAATACATTCACCCTTGGTTCACCCAATATACCCATGAAAATATTCCGGTTGCATGAAATTCTGCCCGATCAAAGCCGAGCCTACCGGCTCGCCATCATGGTAAATCACAGATCCGTTAGCCTGGTGAGGAAAAAAAACTTGAGCCAGGCCGGTAACCGTTAAAGGGTAGACGATCCCTGTCAATAGTGTCGTGAACCTCCCCCGCTTATAGAAGCATGGGTTTCAGGGAACATAACGACAAGAATTCCTGGCGACAACTTGTTCAGGTAGCCTCATCTACGAAGGATGCTTTCCTTCCTGCCGATTCTCCCGACAACAATGGTACGGCTTTTACCCCCCATCGGCCCGGTTCAGGGCATCTACTACTTTCTGCTCCTCACGAAGCAGGCCGTAGATACATGATTTTTTCGACGCTCCAATCGAGTGTGCGAATTTCGCCGTATTTAAACTTAGCGTAGATATTCTTTGCACCATGCACATCCCGATGGCAAGTGTAACCGCAATGGCACTGATATATCCTACCGGAAGGCTTCTTCTTGCGGCCACAGACAGGGCATGTCTGTGTTGTGTAACTCTCATCAATCTTATTCAGGTCGATGCCAAGGGCTGCCAGCTTGTATGTAAGATATGCCAGTAACAACCCAAACGGCCATTGGCTCAGTTTTTGGTTTAAGTTGCGAGAACGACGCTTCTGCACATTGTTGTTTTTCTTACATCTGGATGTGTTTTTTTGTACACCTTCCACGTCGCCGATGACGACTGTTTTGACGCCATGACCGTTGGCCCAGGTAGCAAATTTGCGGCTCATCTTGTGCAATATGTCCCTCTGTTGATTGTCTGTCTTGCTGCCAATGCGAGCAATAGCACATGTGTATTTCTTCCACTTCCGGCTGTCTTTTTTACAATGGCTCTGTCTTTGGTGCAGTTCTTTGAGTTTTTTATTGCGAAGCCGTTTGACGCTGCGCAGTTTCCGGGATGTGATGAGCAATGCTTCTCCTATGTCAGCTACAGCGGCAATCCCATGAATCTCGCCCATATCGATGGCGGCAATACTTTGATTTGGGTTTTCTTGGGGCTTAGCACCATCGTCATAGCTCATTGCCAACATTAGCTTGCGATCCCAAACAAGTTCAATTTCTTTTATTTTTCCAGGCGGGATGCGGTGGATGTGCACAATGATGGGTTTCTCCCGTTTGCCGTTATGGATACCCATTGATAGCTCGATCTTGCCGTTAGGCTGAATGGTAAAACCGTCTTTTTTCCACCATGTCGGGTAATTCTTTTTCTGCCGCCATGGATAGTGTATATGCCCATATCCGGTTTGTTTGGCCCTATAGGCATTGGTTCGGGCATCCAGGTAGCGTTCCTGTACGGCTTGGATACTCTGGCTGTGCAGATGATACCGGCCCTTGGTAAGTTTCTGTAAGTCGGTTTTACTAATCCATTTTCCGTTGGTTTTGTGGTATTCCTTGGCATAGCTAAGGCAGTCATTCCATGCTCTTGCTGATTCGCGGTTGCAGGCAAACAATCTGTCTAGTTCGTGCTTTGATGTTCGGAAAGTGGTCTTAAGAACGCGAATCATCTTTTTTCACCTCTTTTCTCGCATCGTGTGTTTAGATTACTTTCATTTTAACACAAAATATTAACAATGAGAACATGTGTTCTCGAATAGTAACCAGCATTTTCCCCCGACAGCTATGCCTGTGGCGGCGGAAAGGAAGTTTTGCACTGTCAAAGCAGCCATTTGGGTTAAGTAGCTCATTGTTGATTCGCCGCCGTACGATTGCCAGTTGGTGTTGGTCACAAAGCTGACAGCCGTGTTCAAAGCCCGATCCGGCTTTACTGCTCCGAAATGCTGGGGGTTAAAGGGCAGGTATCCTTGCAAGAGCTGCAACAAGAAAACAAATACTATTCCCAGCAGGTTGAAAATTAGCAGCGTGAAGGCATACTCGCGCCATCCCATTTCTTTTTGCGCGTCGATCCCCGCCAGCCGGTAAGCAAGCTTTTCCATAGGAAGCAAAGCCCGGTCCAGCAGAGTGCGCTCACCGGTAAAAACCTTGAACATATAGCGTCCCATGGGAACGGCAAGCACTACAAGCAAAACAAGATATAATAGAAGTTGAACGAGATCTGAAGCTGTCATTACAAATCCTCCGCCCTAATCAAAGAATAACAAAGGTAAAACAGCAACCCTGCCGTAACCAGCCCCCCCAGAATCATATCCGCCACCGTGAAGACCTCCAATTTGTTGTTTTCGCACTAAAGTTTATTTTCTCCAAGGTAGTCGTTTTCAATCTCAATATCCAAGTCAGGTTCGCTGATAGGGAGTGTCATTTGCACCAAGCGGTGAAGATTGTTTTGAGCGGAATAATAAGCGGGTTCCTTTGTTAAAGCCACACGGTACATACGCCTCGCCGCATCAAAATTACCCTGCTTTTCATGCATCACTCCCAATAAATTAAAAGCCCGCGGACTTTCAGGCTCTGCTCCAATAATTTTCTTTAGTAACTTGTGAGCGGCATCCAAATTTTTTTCACTGATTAGAATCCCTACCTGCTCCAACTGATTCCTTAATGTAGCTGAATCCATATCTTTCAGCTCCTTTATTTTGAAATTTTTGACTGTGAAACAATCCCAATAGATTAGTCGGATTAGGTAATCTACCCGGTTGCAGACAAAAAGTCAGGTACAACAGAACTCTGACTCGTTACAATAAAATCAATTATGACTCCCCGATTGCTCCATTCTAGCAACACTCAAGTAAATTTAGTATAAATAAAAGGCGAAATCATATAAAAAAAAACGTTCCTCATGTGATAACTAGAACAGGTTTTATCAGTATAATTTGGATTCATCTTGTAAGTTACTAGGAAATCTTTGAACCACAGCCAGATAGCCAACTGGCTTATTATTTTGGTGATATTAGCCTAACGGGTGATGTGTAGATGAAAGAAAAGCGCGCCGATCCAGAGGCCTTACAGGACAACTTGACTAGTGACGAGCATGGTAAACTGACTGTGTTTCTTGGCACGGCGGCCGGAGTGGGCAAGACTTACGAAATGTTGGAAACCACCCAGAAGCGGCTGGCCGAAGGTGTGGCTGTGGAGCGGATTATGGTCTGCATCAGTTCGAGCCCCTTTTCAGCCCAGCTGATCCGCAGCGCCAGACGCATGGCTGAAGGTTTGAAGGCTGAATGGCTGGCTGTCAACGTGGAAACGCCCCGCCGGCTTCCCATAAGTGAGGCAGAAAAAGACCGTCTGGCAAGAAACAAGCACCTTGCTGAGGAACTTGGAGCTGAAACCATCAGCTTAACCGGTAATGATGTTGCGGAAGAACTCCTGGAACTGGCCAGGAAGCGAAATGTGTCACAGATTGTTGTCGGAAAACCATTACATGGCAAAATGTTCGATTTGGCGATGGGGTCAATAGTAGACAGGATCATTCGCCACAGCCAAGGTATCGGTATTTACGTTCTATCGGGAAAAGCGAATAAAGAACAGGAAAAGATTATAGCAAGGCCCAAACGGCGGCCTTTCCCTGCATATTCCTACGCAGGGTCATTATTGTTCATGCTTCTAGTCACGGTGCTGGTAGACTTGGTGCCCCCGTATCTTACACTCGTTAATATTGCCATGATTTACCTCTTGCCCGTGCTCTTTAGCGCTGTCTGGTGGGGCACGGGGCCGGCAGTGATCGCGGCAGCTGCAAGCGCTCTAATTTTTGACTATTATTTCGCGCCTCCCACTTACAGCTTTACTGGCAATTTGCTGATTAGTCTTTCAATATTCCTGTTGGTAGCGCTGCTTACCGGAACTCTCTCCGCCCGGCTGCGTCATCAGATAACCAACGCCAGGCAGCGGGAAACCAGGACGGCGGCGCTGTATGCCTTAAGCCGTGAAATTGCCGCGGTGGCTGATCTGCGACAGGTTTTAGAAAGTGTAGCCCGCAAGGTAGCCGAGTCTGTGGAAGGTCAGGTAGTTGTGCTGCTGCCTAATAAAGAAGGAAAACTTGAACAGCAAGCCTGCTCGGGTAACCAGGACGGAAGTTTTTTTAATGACAGTGAGCGGGTGGCGGCAACCTGGGCTTATGAACACGGTGAAGTGGCAGGCAGAGGCACGAGCAATCTAAGCGCTGTAAACGGTTTGTACCTGCCTTTGCAAACCGCGCAGGGCACGAAAGGTACTCTGGGGATAATAACAAATAGATTTGAGAAGTATCTGCAGCCGGAACAGCGGCGTCTACTGGAAGCTTTTGCCGGCCTGGCGGCTGTGGCAGTCGCCAGGGCTCAATTGGCTGAACAAGCTAGAGAGGCACATTTGCTGGCTGAATCGGAACACCTGCGAGTCGCCCTGTTTGATTCCCTGTCCCATGATTTGCGTACTCCCCTGGCTTCAATTATCGGCGCGGTAACAGGTCTGTTGGAACATGAAAATGTATATAGTCCCGCTGCCCGTTATGACCTTTTGCAAACTATTCAGCAGGGCGCCACGCGTATGAATAGGTTTGTCGGAAATCTATTGAATATGGCCCGGTTGGAAAGTAGTATGCTCAAATTAAACAAAGAGTGGTGTGATATTCAAGACGTTATTGGTGTGTCGGTTAGCCGCATAGGTGAACCGTTGAACAATCGTCCCCTAAAAATAGAAATACAACCAGACCTGCCACTGGTGAAAGCTGATTTTGTTTTACTCGAGCAGGTCATGGTTAATTTATTGGATAATGCGCTGAAGTATTCGGATGCGGGAAGTGAAATCTCTATTTCCGCTCGCGCTGCTAATGATAATATAGTCATATCAGTAGCTAACCGTGGACCGAATATTCCTCCCGGAGACTTGGAGAGGATTTTCGATAAATTTTACCGGCTACATTCACCTCGCCAGGTCAGTGGCACCGGGTTGGGGTTAGCCATCAGCAAAGGTTTTATTGAAGCCCACGGCGGAAGTATAAAGGCATCCAATAATCCAGCTGGAGGAGTAGTCATTATGATTAGTTTACCTTTAGAAGTTGAGGGGCAAGTAATGCAGGAAAAAGGGGATAAAAATGGATAATATTAGCGGAACACACATACTTGTTATAGATGATGAAAAGCAGATTCGCCAGCTATTAAAGGTAACTTTGTCCGAACACGGCTATAAGGTTGAGGAAGCCGTCGATGGGCGTGAAGGGATAAGTAAAATTCTATATTGTAAACCGGATTTAATTATTCTTGATCTAGGTTTGCCCGACATGGACGGTATTGAAGTAGTAAAAAAATTGCGTGAATGGTCTAGTACCCCTATTATTATTATTTCTGTACGGGAACAAGAAAGCGATAAAATAGCCGCCCTTGATTCCGGGGCGGATGATTATGTAACTAAGCCTTTCGGCATGGGGGAACTGCTAGCTAGAATTAGAGCGGCCATGCGGCATGCGTCGGGTGCGGACGACGAACCGGTATTTTATTTTGATGAGTTGGTTGTTGATATACCCCGCCGCATCGTGACTGTCGGGGAGAAAGAAATCAAACTTACGCCGACAGAATATGATATATTGAAAAACTTAGCCGTTTACGCCGGCAGAGTGCTGACACACAAACAGCTGCTGCGTGCCGTATGGGGTCCTGATTATCTAAATGACGCCCAGTATTTAAGAGTTTTTATCGGACAGTTACGCAAAAAAATTGAAATCGACCCATCACGTCCACGCCACATAATAACTGAACCTGGGATTGGATACAGGTTGTTATAACTAATTTATTCATGTGTCACCGGCCTTTATGCGTTAAAGCACCTTTGAAGCACCTTATCATATAAAAAAACAGTCATTTCTGTAGCATACAGGAAATTGGCTGTTTTTTTATCTTATGGATCCGCATCCATAAACCAGAAGTCTCTTAACCTGGGTACATATTACGAGACGTTATTTTTATATTTAATTTATGTAATTCACCATTTATTTTATAAAATACTTATTATGATTGGGATTATAATATCGATGGAACCCAAGGTCCGAGTTTACTCTGACAGGGTTTAACGTTTAATAAAGATAAGATGGCATAGGCATGCCTTCATAATTCCAGTATAAATAATTAATTACAAGAATCGGTAATGATGCAATTATGAATATATAATGACATGTTGCATCTTGTTTGCGTTGCACCAAAATACAGCCTCCTTCCTAAATTGGTCTCCTCGTACAACAAGGGTTTAATAACACACCCTAAGGTATTTCTTGCTGTCGCAACAATGTAATTCTACAACGAATTATTAATGTTGCCATGACGATGCAATAATGCATCTTTATATTTTCTTTATAATACTCTGTTTTTCTCGTGTATACTGGATAATTTATATGGTATAATGCATAATTGCTTTATATTTAACAATCAATGCAAATATGCAACTAAAGTATATCATACTCTTAATACCGTGCAACGTTTGAACAAGCTCCTATTCTAAGTTATTTTTACTAATGCATTTATGCATTTTATAAACATTTTAAATAGATTATTAATCCAACCTAACATCATCACAAATTTTTACCTGATAAATATCTAAGCCGTTATGTGACGATCTAATATGTAATGCAACTCCCAAGCCATCTTCTACTAATCAAATAAACATTTATCTAAAATTTTATCTAATATGGGTTCCGCGAAAAATGTTTTTTAGTGGCATGTATCTTGCATTTAGTATTAAATACACAATCAATTTCAATTTAATTAAGGGGGTTTTTTTAAATGGCAGAAAAAAGCGTCGTTACACCTATCCCTGGCAGAGTCGGAGAGGTAAAGGTGAAGCCCGGCGACCAAGTAAAAAAGGGGGATATCCTTCTCATCGTTGAGGCTATGAAGATGCAAAACCAGATCCTGTCACAATACGACGGTGTCGTGAAAGACATTACGGTGACTACAGGTCAAACAGTTAATTCCAATGAAACCCTTGTCGTTATTAGCGAGAATTAAACTGGTTGCCTATACTCCATGGCGGTCTCCTTTACCGGAACCAGAAAACCGGTTATGGGGACCGCTTCACACAACTTAAAACGGAGGAAAAGATATATGGAATTAATTCGGATGTTCGCCGCAATGGTGGCAGGTGCATATTTCGGCCGCATCCGGACACCCATTCCGGTAGCATCCGGACAGCGTAACGGCAACATCCGGACAGCATAACGGAATTATCCGGACAGCATTTCGGCAACATCCGGACACCTTGTCGAGTTA
>NZ_JAKOAV010000019.1 GCF_029478095.1 Pelotomaculum isophthalicicum JI
GATACCATATACGGAACTAAAAGCATACGCAATGCTGTGAGTCAATTTCCGAAGAGCCCGGTGCGGGAAATCTGCACGCCGGGTTCCGTGGGGGTTGGGCCACCAATTGGTGGCCTTTCTACCCAGAGGATAATGCTGCAGAAAATTACTGCAGCATTACCCTACTCGATTTGAATTGTTCTCAATTTCTTTGCATTTTCAGACAGCGTAACTACGAAGATAGACATGAAAATGCTGTTTATAGACATAATCCATAGACAAATTCTTTTATTAATGCTAAATTATTATCACCAGAATATGGGTGACGAAAATCTGTATGAAGGGGTGATTCCAATGGACCTTTTAATAAAAAGTGGTTCGTGAGGTAGCTCAGGGTCAGCCGTGCTAGCTAATTTCCCAAAAGTATCCTAACAAACCACTATCATTATTCTATCATCCTTTATCCCTTTATGTAATAGGGATTAATAAAACAAGGAGGTTATATAATGATTAAGAGAAAGACTATCATTTTTGTTACACTAGCTATTTTAATGTTTATTTGTATGCCTGCTGTTGCATCAGCTAATGCATTTGTTGGAGGAGCATGGACTTCATCATCATCTAACATAATAGGAGTAAAATGTGATATATATACAGCAGCATATGGAGTCTTAAATTCGCCCCATTTTACGTGTGCATGGCCTATGGTTTATGTAACCGGTACATCTTCATGGGCACAAGTTGGTTGGGATGTTGATCCAGATATAGGTGGCTGTCGTTATTTTTATCAGAGCTGCGATGATGGCACTCCCTATGAAAGTATCAGCTGGACCGGTCCGGCTTGGAATAGTTGGCATACTTACAAAGTATTAAAAAATAGTTCTGGGTCTTGGGTTGGAACAGAAGATGGTGCAGTTATAGGTTCACAAACTTTTTCCATGTCTCCCAATAGAGTTGAATATTATAATGAGAATGATTCAACTAGTACGCAGTATATTGGCACAAGTTCTAACAAACTAGAATTTTCTCAAGTTTCTTACACTACTAATGGAACTTCATGGTCCAAACCTTCACTGTCATTTAGTCACAGTTCTAATTCCAGCATTGATACTAGTCCATGGAGCAGTGGTGGGTATTGGTATTCTTGGGATTCTAGATATTAGGGAGGGAGTATTAATGAAAAAGAGTATTTTAAATAAAATCATATTGCTAGGTATTGTAGTGGCAGTATTGGTTTTTACTAGCTCATCTATAGTAAGTGCAAAAGATAATCTATCAACAAGCAACCTCAAATACCAATTTAATTCTGATATTAGTAAGACTATACAAGATTTGGATTCACTTAAAAAAAATAGTACAATATTAGAAAGCACATCAATTATAGCTAAAATTACTCCCGACCAGGCTTTTGAGACGGCTTCCAAGCTTGCACCCAAATATGCTACTCAAGCCGAAAACATTGTTGTCGAATATTATCAACTTACAAACACCGGTTTTAATGCGTTTACTGATAGTGCCAAGCAAAAAAATAATTCTCTTTCAAAAGATGGTATTATGAAAGTCCCATGTTACATCGTTACTTTTAAAGGAATAACAAGAATTGGAGAAGCACCTATGGGGATACAAGCTCCCATTTTTCACAATTTTAACATTGTAATTGATGCTAACACTGGTGAACCTCTTTACGGTTTTTCAACTATCTAATGAAGTCTATTTCGCTTAAGTCGTAACTGAAGGAAACGAAGCTTTCGGTGGATCTTCACTGCGTTCGGCTTCACCCGATGGGCAGGACCTTACTCCCTCTATAACAGGATATATCCCTGCAGATGGGTGTGCCTTTAACCCCGACGGCAGCGGCTTGGCCTTCGAAAACAAACATACGGATGTGCGGGCCACGCTGATATACAACTTGGTCTGGAACAAAACCCCAGTACCATTGATTACATCAGGAGACGGTGACTATGATGCGGACGCGCTCTGGGCAGAATCCTTTTCCTGGCGGTCGGTAAGCAAGGGGACGTTCTTTTTGCATCTTTGTTTCCTTTACAGGTTTCGAGGGCATATGAAACTGGAAATCTAGGAAACATGCCTTTATGATGAAATTAAACAAAGGAAAACCGATGGTGAAGTAAAGGCAGAGATTGAACTATGTTGAATGGGGAGCCTTTAACGATATTGCAAACCATTGAGAAGCAGAAGCGTGATGAGGTACTCAGACTGATCAAAGTTATTAAAGGGGCAACACAATAGCAGATCGCCCGGGTGACTGGATTGAATCAAAACATGGTCTTTAAGGTTCGAACAAGGAAGCAAAAGGAACGTCCCTTAGCTTCTACTCCTTAGCTTCTAGAGCGCTTGGAGCAATCTTTTGAAAATTCGGGAATGTGTGATACAAAATCTAACCTGTCATGGAAGGCTTTATTCGCTTGTGGAACAAGTGTCGGAGCGGCCTACATGAGGTCATTGGGTAAGACCACCGGAGGTGGGCAAGGTGTGGATGGGAAAGACGCCTAAAGTGACTCCCTATACCGAAGATGATTACATGGATTTTGAAGAAGACGAAGAGATGAAAGAAAAAGAAGCAGAGAAGAAAGAAGAAGACGTAGAAATGAAAAAGTAGATGTAATACAAAGATCAAGAAGGCAGGGGACTTACGATCCCCCGCCTTTTCAATGCCCATTCTTAATTAGTCTAGAATCCGTTACTGTGGATTGATCGCACCGTATACTACAAATTCCCCTTTTTCAACCATCTCCCAGACCCTGCCGCTAAAGTCATATTGGTAAGACTTGTTTGTCGCGGTGTTTACCCTGAACGCCACGGCTACTTTTATGCAATAATCACCGTTTCTGATTGCCGGGCGGTTGGGGTTAAACGGGTAGGGCGGATCGTCCCTGTCAATCGTCCACTGCGACCGGTCAGGAGTTACCGGCTCCGATAAAGGAGTAACAAACCGGTAAGGGCCTTCCCCATCCAGAGATGACTTACCGTCGCTTCCGGCTACGATCTTTGTTTCCATTAGAGGGAATCCATCGCGCTCGTAGGCGAGCAGGTAGTGCAGGTCTCCCGCCAATTGCTGGCCGTTGGTGTAGCCGGCTTGCGAGGAGAAGCCGATCCAGGGGTATTTGTTGTAAAACTTGCCCTGAGTATAGCTCTTCTTCAGATCGCTGATCACGAAGTTTCTGCTATAGCCGTCCGCGGCAAATACCGTGATGTCGGTCGCGTCATCCCTGACACCGGCGTCCTGGAGAAGCCGCCATACGTCCACACCGGCGTAAGTGCCGAAGTAGTCACCTGACTTGGCCGTGTCCACTGCCATAAACTGCGTTGTTTTGGCCAACTGCCTTATCTTCTCACTAGTGTAAACTACAGCTGGCGCCTGAACCACGTTCGGGTTGTCATTGCTGTCGCCGGGCAGGCGGCCGGCAAGGATTTCCTGCCCATTACTAAATCCGTCCCCGTCGGAGTCCAATGCGTCAATTGCCGCAAACGCAGCCGCGTCCCGCCCCGCGTTGAGGTAGGCTGTGCCATAAGTGTTAAGTGTCGCTGCGATGTTCCCGTGCGGCGGCTTAAATCCGTATTTGAAATGGCAATAGTCGCACGAATCCAAGTACTTGTTTGAGGTGTTATAGCCTCCGGTGTGACACAAGTAACAATTGTCCAGTTTTGTGCCCACCGCCGACGGGTAGGTCTGCAGGAACAGGCCCGCATCCGCGTCCGTGTTGTGCGCCTTGTAAGAAGCCGTGACAGGATGGGCCGCGAGCAGGAGAAGAAAAGATACTGTCAGCAGAAACCCCAGCCAGCTTTTATTAACCTTAACCATTTCCTACTCACCCCTTTCTAAGTTTAAGCTGTTCAGCACCCTGTACAGCATTACTGCCGCCTCAGCCCTGGTAGCGTTATTCGCGGGGGCAAAAAGCCCTCCCGACCCTTTAATGATTCCCTTGTCAACAGCCATGGCGCAGGATTCCGCCGCCCAATCGGAAATCAGGTTCTTGTCCGCGAACTGGTCTAGAACATCTATACCGGCGCTTTCTTTTGCGTTTTTATAGCGCAGAGCGTTTGCAGCCATCATAGCCGTCTGCTCGCGGCTGATTAGACTGTCGGGGGCGAAGCTGCTATCACTAATACCCTTTACAATCCCTGCGGTATAAGCCTGCGAAACAGCGTTGCGGAACCAGGCGTCTTGCGGCACGTCGGCAAACGGGCACTGCTGTTCCCCTAAGAGGCCGAGGCAGCGTGCCAACATAGCAGCGAATTCAGCGCGGGTGACGTTGTTCTCAGGGGCGAACAGGCCGCCGCCCACACCTTTTAGATAGCCTTTACCGGCCATAAACTCAACTTCTTTTTGAGCCCAGTGACCCTGAATGTCGCTGAAGGTTACAGGACCACCTAATGACTCCTTATAGACGAGCGCCCATTTGGACAGGTGGCTGGTCTGGAAGGAAAAGGCACCCTTTTCCGCGTCGTAAGTCCCGTTATCCAACGAAACCCATGAACCTGATTCCTGATCATAGTAAGCGGCTGTGAGTTCTCCACGCTGGGCGGCCTCTTTTGACTCAGCCGTCACCGGCAGAGCAACGCTGATAGTCCCGGCAAGCTTGTCTATCGATTGGGTTTTGCCATCCTGCATTAACGCTGTTATCGACAACTCGAAGACCTTCCCGGCAATCATAACTGCGCCGCCCGCGGGCGTGGCGCCGCTGTCGACAACCCTGGCGCCTATGCTGACAGATTGGGCCGTACCCTGTATACCGCCGAGCAAGGCGGCCGGATCCAGGGTCAGATTTACGTCAGCGTTACTTACCGTAACCTCTACCGGTTTGCCCATGGAGGCAATGGTACCCAACTGACTGATGGTTAAGCTCAACCCGGTGGTTGAACCTGAAGTACTCAGGGTTACTTTTGGAGATGTTTCCGCATTCTTCAGAGCACTTGCCACATCGGCATCGGAAAAGCTGGAAGTAAGCCCGCTGTTGGTGGCCGGACTTGTGCTGGAGGAGACAGGGTTGCTGCTTCCGCTGCTGCTTCCGTATGTCGTGAAGGACCAGCCAATTAAACGGTTATAGAAGCCCTGGCATACCGTGCCCTCAAGAGCCAGTTCGTGGAAGACCACCTGGTATGCAGTCCGGTAGCTAAGGGCGGCGGAAATAGTCACCGTGCTCCCGTCCACGGACACCTGGTTTTTCGTAACCGGTTTTCCGGTGTTCTTCTCATAAACCTGGATCTTGTCGTTATCCGTAATCCTCACCGGCTGGTTGAATACTGCAGTAATTGACCCGCCTATCGATGCATAGCCGCCGTCAACTGGTGTGGACTGCTGCAGGGTGACTGCCGGGATCGCGACCGCTACAGGCTGGGAAGCGGGACCATAGCCGTACTGGTTACCCGCCCTAACTTTAAAGTAATAGGTTTTACCGGCTTCAAGACCTCCGTTGCCTGTCCCTGAATAGCTGCAGGAGTTACTTGTCAATGACCACTCCTGACCCGGGTCAGGCTCTTTGCCGAAGTCACAAGCCTGAATATAAGTTCCTTCCGGGTCGCTGGAATACAACAACTGGTAGCGGGTAGCCCCAACTACAGTATCCCAGGTTGCGTTCACTTTTAAAGAATTTGCCGCAACGACCCCAAGGTTTGACGGCGCCGAGGCAGGCGGGTCGCCAAGTGTTACAGAAGCGCTTTTAGTATAACTGTTGCCGTTAGCCCCATAGACTGACAACGTAACCGTACCGGTTCCTACTGCGGGTGCATTGACGACCCCCGGAACGACCATGTAAATGTTGATGTTAGCGTTAGTATAAACCGAGCCGCTGACGGTAGGCTGGAAAATGAACCTGTATACATCTCCCGCGACGCTGACATCGCCATTGAGGACTGACCAGTATTTATCAGTGCTATTGTTTTTGTATTGGATACTGGCCAGAGTGCAGCCAGGATCTTCGCTGCTGATGCTGTTTTGCACAAAAGAAAAACCCTGCGGGAAATTAACATACACGTATGAACCAACCGACAAGTTCAACTGCTCTCCCGACTTAAAAGTCAGCGTGTAACGGCCCTCCTGCCCGGGAACATAAGTAGAGGATTGTACGCTCAGGCTTGTAAGATCCGTTGCCGAAGCCGAGCCCAGGAAAAACAGAAAGCATAATAAAGACAACAGGATGCCGGCTGACCGGCTGTTAAGTGACATAACGCTTTTCATCTCCTTTCTTGCCAATATTGTGCATCGCGCTATTACAGACAACATCACCTCCCCAATAAAAAAACCAATAAAAAAACCGGGCCTGCGGAAAGAACCCAGCCCGGCGTGTAAGCACATGACTTGGCTGGTCTCCTTTCCGGCGGGAGGCGCCGGCGTTTCCACCGGAACCTATCGGCCCTGGTCCATGGACTGATTCATTAGGTCCCAAGGGCTCGGAGACAATATTATTGTTTTGTTTCTAGTAGCTATGCGCCCCCGGCAACAGCAAGGTAACCCCTATGAGGGTGAAAACAACCGCTGCAAATCCTATCACGGCTATCAATGCGGCAAACCTGCCCTCCCATTGCCTGGCTCTGCGAAAATGCAGGTACACAGCATATATGAGCCATGTAATAAGCGCCCAGGTTTCTTTGGGATCCCAATTCCACCACGATCCCCACACTTCCTCAGCCCATATTGCCCCTGTCACCAGGACCAGGGTCATAAACGGGAAGCCGGCTGCTATGAAATAGTAAATTAACCTGTCCAAATTGCGGTCCGAAACGAAGGTCCCGTCTTTGCCTTTTTGCCATAGGTAAAGGATGGCGGCCGCAAAGGAAAGGGCAAAAAAACCGTAGGCAAGAACCGCAGCAGCGACATGCAGTTGCAGCCAGACGCTTTGTAGCGCCGGGATAAGCGGGCCGGCAGCCGTCTTTACCGTCAGGGCATACCCCAAAAACAATACCTCCAGCGGCAGGACTACAACACCGGCAATGTGAATCTTAAAACGGCGACACCCAATCAGATAAAGCACAGCCAGTCCCCAGCAAAAAACAATAATAAACTCGTACATACTGGCAAAAGGAAGGTGGCCGCCAGCAAGACTCCTTGCCGCCAGGGCGGCTGTATGGAGGGCCAGGCCTGCGGCAAAGAAGCCCGTGCCCGTACGGAGAGCCCTACCCGCCTGGAACCAGAAGGCGGCGAGGTAAAGGACGGAAGATATAAGATAAGTGATAAGAGCAGCAAAAAAAAGGTCGTTTTCAGGAAGTAACACCATGCCGCCTCCCTAATAAAATTAAAACCGACCCCGCAGCCAGCGACAACAGGCCTGTCCGGACAAAAGGGAGACCTTGTTCGGATTTTACTGTCAGGCCGCTGATATTACCACCGGGCGCTGTCCTAAAGGTGGACTGGTATATCTTGATTTCTTTATAACTGGCGGGATGGTTGACTGATATATGTTTTACGTCAACTTCCCGCCCGCTTTCCAAAATGCTGATAGTAGTGAAGTATTGCTTTACGGCCCCGCCGGCATAGTATTCAGCCTCAATTACCTCTGCCCTGACGGCGATGGGGAAACCCTCATGCTCCAGGTCCACCGTCTCGTGCTCTTTTATTTGAATGTAAGCGCTGTGCTTCGGCCCACCCAAGAGGCCGGCCAGGATGATCAGGGCAATGCCCAAGTGCAATAAAAGATCTCCCAGTTTCCTTGTTGTTATGTTGCATGTAAGACTCCTGAAACGGGCAATCACGCAGGACAAAATATTTAGGCACAATACCACAAACAAAATAGTCCTGAACAAAAAGCGCGGATTCTCCGGGATATACTCCATAAATACAAAATATACGCAGCAAACTGATATAGCCAAAATACCGAATGGCATTGAATTAAATATCTTAATTATTTTTTTCATACACCCTGCACCATGACTTTAATAAAAAATAAGGCTTTGTCCCATTTAAAGGAACAAAGCCACAAAATTGCTTCTAGCCATGTTCTCCTTTCCACAATGGGAGGCGCGTTTGTTTCCCAACACACCCTAACGGCCAGACAACCATACCTGCTACCGGCTAAGGTTTACCTGACTCGGAGATCTTTAATTTTAACATGTGAGTAAAGTAATTCTACATCTTAGAACAAATTCCTGCATGAATGATTAATTATTGTTACTATAACAAATGAAATTTCATCCCTGAATATCTTTATTTATCTTCATAACCTTCTTTTGTATATCTGTCAGCGGTTTCTCCTGCGGCCCATTTACTTGGTTTTCTATTTGCTGCAATTGCATAAAAAGTTTCTTATCTGATGTAACATGTACATTATAGTCTCTGTTCGATTCTTTAATTTTATTATGCACTTCTTCTTTAATTGGTTTTAAGCGCAGCCTGTCAAAGCCGCTCACTTTAATTGCTGTTTCACATGCCTCTTCCAACATTTTTCTTTCTGCTTTCTCATAACTATCCTGCCCGAGCCATATATCGCCATGAAGGATATCGAAATCCTCAGCTAGGGGCCCCTTGGCCTCAAAGGGTCCCCCAACGGCTGCCGCGGACAAAATGGTGGGCCTGTTGGGAAAGACCCAGGTTTGGTGTCCATGCAGCATGCTAGGAGCCTCCTAACAGTGTCAATATAGTTTTAATGAGGGCAACCACAAAGGCGGCAAAAACTCCATAGACAATTACCGAACCTGCCAACTGAAACATACTTGCCCCAACCCCCAGCACAAATCCCTCACTTCGGTGTTCGATAGCAGCCGAAGCGATGGAATTGGCAAACCCGGTTACCGGCACCGCTGTTCCGGCGCCTGCCCATTGGGCGATATGATCGTAGACACCTGAAGCAGTTAGAATAACTGAGAGTAAAATCAATACAGCCACTGTCGGATCTCCCGCTGTCTTCTCGGTAAAATTAAAATTCCAGAGAAAAAAATCTTGAATAAATTGACCGAGAAGATAAATTGTCCCCCCTGCTGAAAACGCCCTGATTACGTTTAGCAGAACTGGTCGTTGAGGCTCCCTGGCTTTAGAAAAGGAATGATACTGCTGTTGTGCCGGAGTTAATTTCTTCTTTTTCTTATTGGACAATTGCGAAAGCCTCCTTTACCAAATTAGGGAACAATGCCAAGAGCTATCGGGGACATTCCCCAACCGCATAGGAATACCCAAGATAGAGGTGTGTCCCCTTACCTTTTTAGCAAAGG
Organism: Pelotomaculum isophthalicicum JI; assembly: GCF_029478095.1. NCBI lineage: Bacteria > Bacillati > Bacillota > Clostridia > Eubacteriales > Desulfotomaculaceae > Pelotomaculum > Pelotomaculum isophthalicicum. The sequence goes on from NZ_JAKOAV010000019.1 coordinate 9,142, forward strand.
CTCTAATTCCTGAATTACTTCCGACAATATCTCAGAAGATTTTTCGTACATCTTCTTAGCCTGCGGTTGTTTAGTACCTAAGGCGTATAATTCACAGTCCGCCTGACATTTTTTCATGGTAGCATAGGCAAGTTCTTTTGTTTTGGGCTTAGGCACCTGAATAGCATCGTCAAACAAGTCAAGATATAATTGTCCTACGGAATCCACTTGGCCAATAAAGACGTTTTCAGGCGCCACGCCCACTTTTTCCAGTTCTGTATGCAGCCAGCGCCTGTTTAGTCCCATTGCCGCAAGCGGTTCATCCATTATAATCCCGTCAAGCATAACCGTCTGGGGTACGCTTTCCTGCCCAACGTTTATACCCAGATTCTTGGCGGTAAGAGGTTGTTTATCTTTCTTGAGAAGGGTACTTACCTCTCCGGTAGGTTCAAGCACGGCGAATTCCACGTCGGCAAAATTAAAAACATTTTTCTTCCGCAGCTGGCTTAACAAATCTTCAAGTGTAAGACGGGCTTCCAATAATTTATCTTCCAGGACTTTACCATGGTTAATAAGGACTGTTTCTTTTCCGTGGATGATATCTCTTACCGTTTTGTATCTTATTGATAAAACGTAAATTAACGCTGGGAATACAGTCCAAACCGCCAGGGCAACAAGACCGTTGGCCAAGTCTTTGATCAGGTTCAAGGAAATGGCGGCAGCCATAACCCCGGTTACAATACCGGTAATTAGATCAAAAAAGGTCAACCGGGAGGTTTGCCTTTTTCCTATAAGACGAACAAGAAGTAAGGTGAGAAAAAATAAACCGATGGAACGGAGCAAAATGGTTAACCATTCAGGCATTAGGTTACTCCTTAATAATGTAATTGCTAGAAGCCTTTATATTGCGGCTCTTCAAATTCCAAAACACCAAGTCTTTTTTCCATGTCCCGTATAACATGGTTGATTCGTTGCGTATTTCGACTTAGGATAGCCTTCGCTTCTTGGTTTTCCTCGGATAAAGCAAAGGTTTCCAATGTGGCCTGAACGCCCTTAAGGCTGGCCACGGTTTGCTTGACCTGCGCACTGATTGTCATGTTTATTTACCTCTCTCGCTTTACAGTATTCTGTATAGATAATAAATTTATGCACCAAGGCCTGTACAAGCAGAAGCGAAAAAGAACGTCCCTTTGCTATAATGGTTCACCAAAGACAACACGGTAATGGTTAGGCCAATGGAAGATAGGGGAGGGTTAAGAGAAGTACCCATCGCCGAGTTGGTTGAAGGAACTATAATAACCTTGGCGAATATAAAAACAAATAATATTAAATAATTGACCGCCCATAAAACGGCGGTCGTTATTGTTTATATGCGATTCGACACAATAGGACAAATTATTCAAAGCAAATTAATAGTATATGGATGAGCCCATGTTTACACAGGGGCCTAAAACAACTCAAAATTCTCATAAAATTTCAGAAAAACATGATAAAACAAAAACGATTGAGCCAAAATCCACGCAAAGTGGTTTACCCCCTGGCTTCTTACAAACTCAAGAAAATATACTGCAACTCCAAAAAACAATCGGCAACAGAGCCGTCATACAATTGTTAAACTCTCATTTCCAGCAACAACCGGTAAATGACGATCCATTATATACGCCTGTAGTTCAGAGAATGAGAAATAAGCCTTCAGATGAAGAGATCAGAAATGCCGTGTCAAATTATGTTAGCTCTGAAAAAGGCACTTGTGACACTAAAGCGCCATTGGTTCAACAAGCATTAGAGGCATTTGTCGATAGTAAAAGTGAAATCACCGGTTATTCTTTGGCTTGGTGGCAATTGGAAGAGAATAGATGGGAAGCGCAGAACCATACTGCGGCCGCTGTTAAATGGAATGAAGGAACATATATAGTTGATACTACAATATCTCAATTTGGGCAGGTGGATAATAATATTCAAATATTGCCACTTAATGATTGGATTGGTCTAATCATGCGTTTGACACATGGTGAAAGACCCTATTGTGAGGAGGGAATAAGAAAAGGTAATAGCCTATTCTTTTTTGAGCCACAAGAGGAACGACCAGTTATCAGTGAAGAAAAGGAAAATAAGAAAGAGGAACTTCCGGAAAAAGGAAAGGGCGGTGGTTGTTGCTTCCTTACCTCTGCTTGTGTTCGGGCACGTGGCCTTTCTGATGATTGTGCTGAACTTACTACTTTGCGCGCATTCCGGGACGGCTGGTTAAGCTCTTTGCCGGAAGGACCGGAACTCATCGCGACTTATTATAAGATTGCTCCAATTATCGTTGACGCAGTGGAAGCATCAGGCGCCGCGAAGGAGATTTGGAACTACGTTTACCAAGTTATAATTGAATGCATCAGAGACATCGATAATCGACGACCTGAGCAGGCATTAGTTCGCTACCGTGACATGGTGTTCAGGATTAAACACACACTGGCAGTACTAACCTTAACGAGAATATAATTTTTAGAATATAATTGTCGTACTAATTATTAGTATACTAAGGGGATTTATTCATACAATTGGATTTATTCTTAACGTAACCAATGCAAAGGTAAAAAATGAATTGTGCCGAAATCTGAAGCCATATGATATTACACCGGAACAATGGGGACTGATAAATATTTTATTCAGGAAGGATGGTATTTCTCAAAAAGAGTTATCCGAAAAATCCTTCAAAGATCAGCCGACTATAACCAGAATATTAGATAATTTGGAAGCGAAAGGGATGATTGAACGTAAAATTAATCGTGAAGACAGAAGGACTTTTATGATTTTTTTAACGAATGAAGGACGTGATTTAAGAGATAAACTACTTCCTATTGCTGAAAAGACTTTGCAGAAAGTCTTAACAGGTTTTAAAGAAGAGGAAATAGAGCAATTAAAGATATGGTTAAACAAAATCTATAACAATTTAATTTGAAAACCATGGGGAAAGCGTCAATAATCTTTTAGCATCTAGTTTTGTGCAAATGGTTAAATTTACATGTAAGGAGATGACCATTTGTGGAAGATATACATGAGTTGCTAAAGAACCTATTTAAAGACACTTTACAAAAAATATTAGAAGCTGAATTTAACTGTCACCTTGATTATAAGAAATTCAGCATGGGAAGTAATAGTACAGGTTATAACCGTAATAGGTACGTTAATGCGGTAAGGAACCGTAAAGGTAAATTTGGGAATAGCAAAGGGAAGTTCTTTTTGCTTCCTTAACAGGTTTCAAGGGTATGGAAACTGGAAATCCAGAGAACATGCCTTGTTACAGGTCTCTCCAATACCATCTGGGAAACCATAAGGTAAAAACCAGAAATAGGGGAGTGGTAATGTTGCCGTACAGACTGCTCACCGTGTAATACAGGGCAGCTGGAGTCGAAAGCAGCAGCACCACGCGCAACAGCGCCTGGGATATTGATAAAATTCCCCATCCGGCTGTCAAGATTGTCCATGCCGAAGCGTATTTGGGGTGCGCGCGTAATGCTTGTGGAAAGGCATCCTTCATCTCGTATTCCGCAAATATCTGAATCAAGGGCCTGCCGAAAAGTAAGGATCCGAAGAATATAACGGCCAGCACCACATCCAGAATAATCGGAGACGCCAGGTAAAAAGTCGGATTGCTGGAAATGATTGTCCCAATCAGCCCAATAACAGAAAACCCTGCCACTATCATCGCATAGACGTTTACCCGGCGTTCCCTGGCTAATTTGACGGTGCCTGCCGCCAGTGCCCAGCTTCCTGCCAGGATGGTTCCCGGTAGGGTCATGTTGTAGCGGCTCGAAACAGCCAGGATGATAATCGGAATAATCACGCTTATGATGAATTCCCTGTTAAATATATGTCTTAATACTTCTCCTCTCTGTATTACACGTGCTTGTTCGAGCTTTTCAGCCATAAATGTTCGAACCTCTTTCTCTAGGCTTGAGATTATTACCTGTCTCCCAAGCTTGCTAATTACCCGGCAGCCGGTTTGGCGCCGTCGACGATCCTCTTCAGATCGGCAATCATGCCCGGCTTCATCTGCTTCTGGAACTCCCGGCGCGTTTTCGGCAGGCTGTTCATAGCCGCAAACAATAAGTTCATCATCCGTTGCCGCAGGCCTTTATGTTGGTCCTTGTACAAACCGTGTTTCTTATAGAATATGTGGTCGGCACGGAAGATGCCGCTCACCATAGGGACAAATTCTTTGAATAATAAGTGGAGACCATAACCCAGGTAATTCGGCGGCGCTTGGAGACCGTGCACCAACGCCCATACCAGTCTGTCCGCCAAGGCCTGCAACCCGGCGGTAATCGTCTCTGTGTCCCCCTCGTCGGTGGCAAAGCCGAGCAGAGTGCAGCGCTGAGCCTGCGTATGCGCTTCGAATATCTGCCGCAGGTTGGGCAGCTGGCGCAGGGGACCGGAGATGATGAAGCCGATCTGCTTCCCGCTTAGATAAGGGGTGTGCCCGAACACAAAGGTGCGGTCTATATACATTTTCCATCTGGAAGACAGGTAGCGATCCTTGATATTGCCGGCGTAAATGATCGCCTTCGCCGGCAACAGCTTCTCCTGGATGAACTGTTTCACACCGTCCTGGTAGACGCAGGTGTTGTCATAGGCGCAGTGGATGCAGCCCTGGCAGCCGCCTTTAATCGCAACATTGTTCAGGTCAAAAACTTCGACCGGGCTGGGCATGTGCCGCTGGAAGACCGAGATCATCCGGCCCAGGTTGCTTTCCGGGTCATTGCCATCGGTCAGTATTACGATCTTCCCGTCCCCTGTTCCGGGGTTTCCGGCGGGAGTGGCAGTAGCCTCGGCAAAATCTGCCGGTCTGTATGTGCCCGGGCTGTAGTTTACCGGTGCGAAGCTGCGCGGAGTTGGCGCCCCGGTTTCGATTGCATGCAAGAAGTAGGCCATGAAATTAATCAGGCTGGTGCGTTCTTTGGGGACCGTCAAGTCATCTGAGGCCGGAGTGAGCCCTCCCACAAAGCGCATTCCCAGGTCCTCGCTTATACCGGTAAGATAGTTCATGGCGGTGTGATCCATGCAGTGGATGGAGGTGACGAGAGCAGCCCCATACTTGCCCCGGAAGATCTCTTCCGCCCGCCGCTCCCAGATCAATTCAATGAAGCGCTTCAATTGCGAAGGCACCAGAAAGTAGTAGACCGGGGACGCCCACAGCACGCCGTCACAGGACTCTATCTCGTCCATGACCGTCTGCCGCTTTGCCTGGTCGCGCTCGAGCCCGTTGATTTCGTGGGCAACGCTGAGGATCTTTAGTTCATGCCCGGGGAACTGCTTCTGGAGGTACCTGACATACTGCACGGTGACGCTAACTTCCCCTTTAGGGCTACCGTTTAAGACAACGATCTTCATTATTCCCGGCTCCTTTCATGATCCCTAGTTTCCTGGAGGCCTTCTTTCTTCTCTATATCCCGGATGCATTCCTTAGCCCACTCAATGGCGGCCTTTGCATGGGCGATTCCATATTTCAGGGTCAGCCGCCAGTAGAAGCTCTCATCCGGATGTCCCGGAATCTCCGGCTGCTCGCTAATCAACCCGTCAACGGCCCCAAAGGCAGCCATTTGCTCCTGCTTCTCCCTTAGATACCGCTGCAGCTGGAACTTTAATTCCGATAGCGGCAGCCGGGATGCAAAGAAGATACGCACCAGCAGTTCATCCCTTACCGGGGTGGTTAGCGACTGGGGGAACTGCTTCAACCATTTCTGCAACTCCGTTTCTCCCGCTGCGGTGATGCTGTAAACCTTGCGATCGGGCCGGCCTTCCTGGGGCTCAACCCGCGAGTCCAGGAAACCCTTGCCTTCCAGGGCGGCTAATTCCCGGTAGATCTGGCTCTGGTGTGCCGACCAGAAGTAGTTGATGGAGTGGTCGAAATATTGCTTGAGGTCGTAGCCGGTCATCGGCTGGTAAGTGAGCAGCCCGAGAATGGCATATGGTAGGGACATGATCTGCCTCCTATTCTATAAATCATATATGTCTTATCTATTATTATAATTGTTATATATAACATGTCAATTTATTTTGTTGGTCCCTTTTTTGTTTTTCGGAATATTCCGGCCGGATAGGACAAAAATATAATTTCAGACACCCCAAATCTTGTGGATCATGGAGTATGTAAACATGGATTTTTCAAGACGCTTTTTGACGCTTTTTCTTTCCTTGCTGCCTATATTAGTTTTAGTTTCTGTTTTAACGATGCAGCCCTCCTTTGGCGCAAACGGAAAAACTCTCATTTATTCCATAAGCATAAACGATACGGTGACGGCGGGCACAGCTAAAAATGTCCAGAGAGGGATTCATCTGGCAGAGAGGGACGGGGCGGAAGCCATTGTTATATTGCTGAACACCCCCGGCGGTCTGGTCACAGCGACCCTTGACATCCTGCAGGCTATGTCCGCATCTGAAGTGCCCGTCATTACATATGTAAACCCGCAGGGCGCGATAGCTGCTTCGGCTGGCACTTTCATCTTTCTAGACGGGCATATGAACTACCCATGAACGCTAACGAAAAGCTCATACACGTCGTGAGCAATCCTATGCTGGCTATGATCTTGCTGATGCTCGGTATTTACGGGCTGATTATCGGCTTCCATTCACCCGGGTTTTACCTGCCCGAGATAGCGGGTCCAATCAGTCTCATACTTGGCCTTACAGGGATGGGCCTGTTCCAGGGAAGCCTGCCGGCCGTCCTGCTAATTCTGCTCGGGGTAGGTTCTATAGCGGCCGAACTGTTCACACCCACCCATGGCGTCCTGGGGGTGGGGGGGCTGATAAGCATGATCCTGGGCATCCTCTACTTCCCGGCAGAACCGTTAATGCCCCAGAGGTGGTTTTCCGTCTTCAACGCGGCGGCACTCGGGGTGGGGATTGGCGGTGCGGTTTTTGTTGCAATGGTTGTCCTGGGCGTATCCCGGTTACGACGGAGCAAGCCGGTTCACGGAGAGGCCGAATTCCAGAATGCCACGGCTTTGGTAGTTAAGGAGCTTAACCCTGGCGGGATGGTCAGAATTAAGGGTGAAATCTGGCAGGCTTTTTCAATAGATGGGCATACTATCCCGGAGGGAGAAAAGGTAAAGGTTTTGGAACGGCAGGGAATGACCCTTATGGCCGGCCGAATGCAGACAACGGGAAATGAAAACAGGAAAAAGGGGGATAACAAATGATTTACAACTGGATCACCACAATTATTGCGGCCTTTATTATTCTTTTTATCCTGACTTCGGCAATAAAGATTATTCCCGAATATGAAAGAGCCGTACTTTTCAGGCTGGGCAGACTGATCAATGCGAAGGGACCCGGTTTGGTATTAATAATTCCGTTTATCGACAGGATAATCCGGATTTCCCTGCGGGTGATTGTTTTCGATGTCCCGCCGCAGGAAGTAATTACCAGGGACAATGTCACCTGCAGGGTTAACGCGGTTCTTTTTTACAGGGTTGTCGCTCCGGACAAGGCAGTGGTTAACGTCGAAGATTTCCATGAGGCCACGAACCAGCTGGCTCAGACTACAATAAGAAGCATCGCGGGAACGGCCGAACTTGACCACCTGCTTTCCCAGCGCGAAAAACTGAACCAGACGATCCAACAGATAGTCGACGATGCCACAGACCCGTGGGGGATTAAAGTTGTCGGCGTGGAAATCAAGGACGTGGTGCTGCCTTCAGAAATGACGAGGGCTATTGCCAGACAGGCAGAAGCGGAAAGAGGCAGGAGGGCGGCGATCATTCAAGCCGAAGGGGAACGCCAGGCGGCCGAGAAGTTGGCCCAGGCTTCCGAGATTCTTACCGGCGCCAGCGGGGGGCTGACCCTCAGGATGCTTCGTTCGCTGTCGGAAGTGGCCAACGCGCCCAACACGACTGTGTTGTTCCCCCTTCCCGTAGAAATCAGAAAACTGTTCCCAAGTTCAGATTAAACAAGGGTATTTCCTCGCGTGTAATCATTTGGTTACACCCAAGAGGAGACAATATCTCGCATAGTTTCAAGATCAAATCGAAGAATTTCCGCCCCGCGACTCATGGTAATTTCATCTTTTTCAATAGCTTTACGAACTAATCTAGATAAACGATCCTCAACAAAGTGTGATGGTGATAAGGAATCTGGTTCTTGGGAACGCAATACTTCCGGTGATTGCTGAAATTTATCAGGGGATAGGGCTTCCGGTTCATCCTTAATACTCAAAGTTTTACCAGATCTCTGCTTGTAAGCACTCTGAAATTTACCCCATATAGAATTTCCCATACTTTCAGAAAGACGGTATAGGACAGTTTTGTAGCTAACCTGAAATATTCGCTTTACTTTAAGGACTCGGTCGACAAAGGATAAGCCGTAAGTATCGTCCCATTCTGATTTAAAAGCTTTTTCCGGCATTAAAAAATGGGAAGCAAAGACATTTGCTTCATTTTCCTGGTCTTCGTCTTCAGCACTTTCTTCTATGTCGTAGGTGTCCAGATGGAGAAGCAAATGGCCTAGTTCGTGAGCGGCGCTAAAAATCCACCGTTCAACGGAAATTCGTTCCCATACATTAACGATTACTGCAGGACCTCCATCTTCTTTGGCAACAGATAAACCAAAGAAACCGTCTGAAACAAGAATAAGAGGGTACACTTTTATTCCGCATGATTCTAGCAAACCAGCGATATCACGGATAGGCTCATTTTCTTTGAGCCTAATTATTCTTCTTGCTTGTTCGGCTGCATACTTAGCTCTATCATCTCCTCTGTCCATCGAAGACAATTTCCTGGTAAGAGCTTTGAACCGATAATCTTTACGGTCATCTAGTAATTTTTCCAGGTAATTAAAATCATCAAGCCACCGTCCTATTTCAATTAAAATATTGTCCCGGCTGTTCATCTTTTTGGATGCACGAAATCTTACTTTCTTTAAGGTACGTACCGGAACAAGCAGGTCCTGAAGTTTTACTCCAACACCTGAAGCAATATTTTGTAAGGTTGATACTTTTGGGATTGAGTTGCAGTTTTCAATATTCCGGTAAGCAACTCTTGAAATCCCGGCAAGATCGGCTACTTGGGATTGAGTCCAACCCTTTGCCTCGCGGATCCTACGTAAGTTTGCGCCAATAATTTTTTGATCCATGTTCACCACCCTTTATTTCTATTATATACATAAAAACAATATTGGTATACGTGATAATTAAACTTGCTAAAAAAATAATTCCGGTATATAATTGATTTCGACCAGTGGATATCCATAATAAACCAAAAGGGGGATGTTTATGGCTAATATCCATATGGTATACCGGGGAATTACCATCAAGTAAATATGGACCTGCTGAAGGAAAGCACTTTTAAGTTAAATAAGGCTAAGTTTTTTCTTGGACGAGACTTGAGCCATTGGGGGGGTATAATTTGATACAAGCAGTACTTGAAGGCAAGTCATTAGGTTATGAGTATACCGAAGATATCCTTACTTCAACTGTTTTTTGCACAGTAAAATATTTAAGGCCGGAAATGATATTAATACCTTTTATTGAATCATCGTTTTTATATAACGAGGAAAGAACAACTCTTTGGGAAAAATTAAATTCAGAAGGAATTGAATTGAGATGTTACCGCGAAGTTGAATATATATTTTGGACTTGGAATGAGAATTATGGAGAGCCGGATTTAATCCTTATATTTAGGGACCATGCACATGGTTTTGATGACTTGCTTCTTCTTGTTGAAGCTAAATTTAAATCCGGGAAAAGTGGAACAGAGGAAAATGATCAATTAGTGCGTTATTTTGAAGCAATAAATAATGATATTGAGAATTTTACAGATGCATCTGTATCATGCTTCAAAGGCAGAAAGGGATATATTATTTATTTGACAGAAGCCGAAGCTTACTCTGACATACTGGCAACTACGAAAATAATACAAAGCAGATATAATGAAATAAAAGAAAATGTATTTCATTTGAGATGGCATCAATTGTACAAAACAATTGAGAAAATGGATCCATTCTATTCATCATTTGAAAAGATTATTGCATATGACTTAATGAAATATATGGAAAAGCTAGGGTTGAGAGATTTTTCAGGGGTATCATTACCGGGTAAATCGTTGGATTCAGTGTTTTCATTGCCGTACCCAATCTTTTATAATGATGGGAATAATACTACTGAGAACAAAACTTATTTTGACCAATTGAACGATTCAAACATTTTTAAAGAAAAAAATATTTTTTATAGGGGGAACCAGCATGAGTGATATTCAAAAGGGTTACCAAATCACATCAGCTTTTCAATATATTCAACAAGTATTTAAAGAATGTCAGCGATTAATATTCAAGATCGACAACCAAATGGCTCCCGAATGGGGGAACTTATATGGCAATAGAATAACAAAAGATGTGAGCGCAAGCTTGCAGGAGGCTGACAGGTGGATTGTTGAAGCAATTTTCCGTGTTTATCAAAACAATAAAGATAAACTTGTAAATAAATGCATTACAATTACTTTTTGGGGAGATGAGGTGGAACAACCGATTATTACTGCCGGTAAAATTGTATACTCCGATGTTAATAAAAGGTCTCACTGGGATCTATGGTATATTTGGTTTGATTGGTCTGATGAAAATGAAGACAATAGATATGAATTGGATGGTAAAGTTAATGCATTCCGAGCTGCAGCTGATAATTGCAAGTATATTAATGAAGCGTTTGTTTTCAGTTTGCCACTCATTAGCATTACAGATGATGAAGCATTAATTGAAAAGATCATTAAACCGTTAAAAGAACTATAAGCAACCTTGCAAAATATTGCTTCCGGTGTTGGAGTAACATTGGGGATCAGATGGTCATAGAAGATTGAAAGGCTGTAACGAAATTGCCGGTTGATTCCATAGCATGAAAGAAATATAATATGGTTAGAATTCTGCTATAAGGAGTTGGTACCATGCAGATTAAACCTTCCGCAAGCATCCGGCAGAACTACAATGAGATTGCGGCATTATGCAAGTCCACCGGTGAGCCGGTGTATCTTACCAAAAACGGCGAGGGCGATCTCGTGGTGATGGATATAGGGGCTTTTACCCGCCGTGAAAAAATGCTGAAGCTGCGGGAAGAACTGCTGGCCGTTGAAGAAGACCGTCTGGCCGGTCGTGCCGGAACGACGCCGGATGAACTGGACAGCTATCTGGAAAGCATCATTGAAGAGGTGGAGCATGGAAAAGAAACCTCAATATAAGGTAATTGTTTCCGGACGTGCCCGTCAGATGCTGGCGGGCCATGTCCGTTTTCTGGCGCAGAAAAACCCCGCCGCCGCCCGCAGAGTGAAAAACGATCTAATAGAAGCCATCCTTTCCCTGCATCAAATGCCGGAGCGTTTCCCGTTTCTGAACGCTGAATTTATACCGCTCAACAAATATCACAAGATGTTCGTAGAGAAGTGGTATCTCATTCTGTATCAGATTAAGGATCAGACGGTATATGTTGAATATATCATGGATTGTAGGCAGGATTACGGGTGGTTGGTGCGGTAGATTTCGATATTATTCAAAATTTAAGATATTCGTCATGGTCTGGAGGCAGGGCAATAACGTAATTAATTCAAAAGTGTAACCATGAGAAGGAAAATGTAATTAATTATCGAAATATAAACAAAACATAATAATGTGCTGGTTGACCGCTGTGATTATTACGGCGGTCGTTGTTGTTTTTATGTGCTTCGACATAATTAGACAAATTATTCGAATTAATTATTCTCATGGAGGGGGCTAATGTTTACTAAAGCACCCAAAACGAACGGCAATAATCATGATATTTCCGGGAAACAACATGATAAAACAAAAACCTTTAAGCACAACACTGAGCAAAGGGGCTTACTCCCCGGCTTTTTAAGCAATCAAAAAAATATACTGCAACTTCAAAGAACAATCGGCAACAGTGCGGTTATTCAACTGCTAAAATTTCATTTGCAGCAACAGCCTGCCGGTCCGCCAATTCAGGCGACGGCACAGGCGGTGGAACTGCCGGTAAATGATGAACCTGCGCTAGAAAATAAGTCCGGTGTGATGGGTAGCAGAGCGGAAACAGCGCAAATGAAACGGGGAAAATTAGTTAAAATACCAGATATGCTGCCTTGGTTCTGGGGAGAAAATCTTAAAGCATCGTGGGGAGAATATGAAGTTCCCATTCATGCATGCCACACCACACATGTGGGGGTAAACCAGCTAGTGGGGGATATTCGGTAATAGATAAAGAAGGAAACTATAAAGAATCTAAAGTTTATGGTCCGTACGATCCCAAAGAAGGAAAAAAAGATGTTGGACATGTAGAACGACAATTTATGTCTGATGCGGAAGGTCCATTGAAAACAGATATGGCTGATGATAAAAAATTTGGGGATGATGTTCTGGCCTTAGTAGAGATTCACCAATGGTTCACACCATGCAGTGGGGGAAAGGGCTGCACAACATTTTTGGATCAAAAGGTGCAAGAGTTAAATGGCGAGTATAATGAAGTCCGCGTTAGTGGACGATTAAGCGCCGAATATCTGTATAGCCAATTATCAGAAACACACCCTAAAAAAGCAAAAAAAGAATTTATAACGGATATCGATGACGATACCGATTATATGGAGCTGGATGATGAGCTTAGCAAGAAAAAGTCGATGATCATGCATAACAATCCGGGAGAATTTGGATGAGAGCGCCTAAAAGCTACATTCATCCGCCCGGTTTCCTGACGGAAAGACCTTTTAAAGATTGTAGCAGATCTTTTAAAGGTCTTTCCACTGATATTCAGCCGGCAACTGAATTCCGCGCCAATACCCCGGAAATTCTTGAAAGCTTAAAGAAAAACCGCCGGACGATTATTTTAACGCAGCATGAATTTTTATCTTATTGAGTTAGGTAGCACTCTTTCCGGAGATCATCAGCAAATGCTCGCAATGGGCTGGGTACTGGTGGCTAAGCCGAAATTGTTTCTTCTGGACAAACTCACCATGGAGATGTCATGCTTATTGTTATGGGGGATCTTAAGGGATATTCTAATGTTGATGATGTCTATAATTGGAAGCTCAATAATAACAGTAGAAAGCCAATTTTAAGGTTATTATTGTTTTTCGCACTGTTGCTATAACGAATAGGAGGATTTCTATGCCAGACATTATAAACATCTTGAAAGTTCGGGATGACCATGAACCAATTTATTTTAAGCCTATTGAAGAGCAAAAATACATGATCGATGAAGGTTGCCCAAAACCAAATTGGTTTTCTGGAGAGGAATTATCTATAACTGATCTGCGTGGGAGAATTGAGCCTTGGCTGACTTCATTGTTCCAATCAGAACACTTATCGTTGTTAATTGGGAGTGGTTTATCTACAGCAATCCAGGTCTTGGCAGAAAAAAAAGCAAAGCAACCTGTTGAAAACTCCGATTCGAAAGAATGTAAAGATTCAGAGCAGTTACCCACTAAAGAGGTACATACTGAGGAATCCTCGAATGACATAACATCCGATTCAACAGAAGCACCACAAAACGGAATGGGAATACCGGAGATGGACAAAGAATTTGCGTATTCCGAGATGATTTACACTGCCGTAAAAAGAGATGCGAAAAAAAACAACCGAGGAGCAGGAAATATAGAAGACTATTTCAGAGTAATTAACGATTTGCTTCGCGGTTTGGAGATAATCGGAGATACAGACAACTCAACAAAATTGAAGAATATGAAGGAAACACTGCTAAACGGTTTTATATCTAATATTTCTGAAATTGAAAAGTGTATTGCAGAAGCTGACGAGGATAGCAGGACAAAGGCGTTTAACAATCTTGTGATGTTCTTGATGAGCTTTGCAAGCCGTACAGGAACGCGCGATCGTCTGCAAATTTTCACAACAAACTATGACAGAGTGATAGAGGCAGGAGCTGAATTGGCAGGATTGCACCTGCTTGATAGGTTTATTGGAAGCCTATCACCAATCTTCCGTTCATCTAGGCTTGATATTGATATGCACTATAATCCTCCTGGAATAAGAGGAGAGCCACGTTATTTAGAGGGGGTAGCAAGGTTTACAAAACTACATGGCTCTATTGACTGGGTAGAATCCGGAAACGATATTCGCAGAATTGGGTTGCCGTTTGGTGCGAAGGAAATAGCTCCTTACCTTGAGGCTCCCGGCTTACATGGTGTTGATTGCACGAAGATTATGATATTCCCAAATGCGTCGAAAGACCGAGAAACTGCGGAATATCCCTATGTTGAGTTGTTCCGAGATTTTTCAGCTGCCCTATGTCGTCCAAACAGCACCCTGGTTACATATGGATACAGCTTCGGAGATGATCATATTAACCGTATTATTCGTGATATGCTCACTATACCATCAACACATCTGGTAATAATTGCATATGAAGACGTCCTTGGGCGCATTATAAAAAATTATGAAGAAATTGGCCGGCCTTCACAAATAAGCCTGTTGATAGGGTCCGACTTAGCTGATATTGAAATACTTACGAATAACTTTCTACCAAAACCGTCAATTGATCGTGCGACCATCAGGATGAGTGAACTTCTTAAGCAGCGATATAGTGCCAATAAACCTATCCAAACACAAGATAATAAGGATGATAGTGAAGGAAGTGCTTCAGTATCATGATTACACCACTTGCCCAAGCTGACTCAGTTCGTATTGGAAGCGTCGATTTTGTATCCCCGGATGAAGTGAAAGTCTTGCTAGACATTGAAGCCCCAAACGATGTTGCTTTGAATACCGGCATACCACGTCCTTTTCCGAGAATAAACAGTTATATACTCATCCCAAGCGAAAGTGGATTTCTTGTGGCTCAAATTGAATGGATTACTATAGAGCGTTCACAATACCCAAAGCGAAAAGGCATGCAAGACTTTGGAGTTATTGACCTTCCCTACCCACTTCGGAAAATGAGCTTGAACCCATTAGGGGTTTTAAGGGAAAATGGGAAGGTCCCTAAGGGGGAACCTAAATACTCTTTCTCTAGAGGTGTTGAACTTTACCCTACTGTTGGCGACCCTGTATTGTTGCCATCGCAAACCCAGTTAAAAGCGATAGTAGAATCAAGCGGAAATCGCCGTGTTAATATCGGAATAAGCCCCCTTGCAGGGAATGCAGTGGTTTCAATAGATCCCGACCGACTATTTGGACGGCACTTAGCAATATTGGGAAATACAGGTAGTGGAAAGTCATGCTCTGTTGCTGGTGTAATTCGTTGGTCTATTGAAGCGGCAAAACAAGAGAGGCAGAACACTAAAAGTCCAATCAATACTAGATTCATCATCCTTGACCCAAATGGTGAGTATTCACATGCGTTCTCAGGTCTTGATAAAGTACGATTATTTGCAGTTGAAGCTGTTGAGCCAAATGAAGAACAAGGCATTAAACAAGTAGAGCAACTCAAAATACCTCTGTGGTTCTGGAATAGTGCCGAATGGAGTGCGTTTACACAAGCCACTGCAAAGACACAACGTCCCATATTAAGAAGAGCCCTGCGTGACATTAGGATGGGTGCAACTGTTGTGAATACGGGTGAAGAGACACAGTTACTAGCTCTGCGCCGTTATTTGTCGTATCAAATTGTCAAAATGCGTCGAGATATGGCCAATAATTCTATAAAGGAAGATGCAACAAAGTTCGGATACTACTTAAAAACATTATCCTCTGATCTGTCAAATAGACTTGCGGTTTTCCCTAAATACAATAAAGAGATCAAGGCTATTATCATAGCGGTTAATGACTCTTGTCAAAATAGATATAAATCGTTTGTAGAAAGGAAGAGCGGCGAAACGGTAGAGTATTATACCCCGTTTGAGAATAATGATATTCAAACTGTAGTTGGCCCAATCGAAACCCTTATAAGCAAAATTGGTGGAATCATTTATCAAGAAGAAGGCGTAAGTGAAGATACTCCCCTCCATTTTAATGTTAATGAGTTCGCTGATTATATCCAAATGCTTGGGATTGAAGAAAACACATCTCAGTTCATTGATTTCTTGGTAATGCGTATTAGAGCCTTGATTTCAGACAGGAGAATTCGAGAAATATCTGATGCAGATGATATGACACTTAATAAGTGGCTCGAAGACTATATTTGCAAAAGCAACTCTTCTGAAGGTTCTGTCACTGTAATTGATCTGTCGTTGGTTCCGGCAGAGGTTGTTCACATTATCACTGCCGTGATTGCGCGGATGGTGCTTGAAGCACTGCAAAGGTACAGAAAACTAAATGGCGGACAAACTCTGCCAACAACATTAGTGATGGAAGAAGCCCATACGTTTATCAAGCGCTACCAGAATGATTCAGAAGAATCATCGGCATCCTCAATGTGTACGCGAGTTTTTGAAAAGATCGCTCGTGAGGGACGTAAATTTGGATTGGGGCTTGTACTTTCATCCCAGCGTCCAAGTGAACTATCTCCAACTGTCTTGTCCCAATGCAATACTTTTTTGCTTCATAGAATTAGCAACGACCGCGATCAGGATTTAGTACATAAGCTTGTGCCAGATAATTTACGCGGATTGTTGCGTGAACTGCCTTCCCTTCCTTCGCGTAATGCTATATTATTGGGTTGGGCTTCAGAACTTCCTGTCATGGTTCAGATGAATTATCTCAAGGAAGAACACCGACCGCAGTCGAATGATCCTGATTATTGGGACATTTGGACGGGCAAAAAGGTAAGGACTGCCGACTGGAAAGCGATTGCTGATGATTGGCAGCAATTAAATCGGAATACTGAAGGAATAGAAACATCTGCTGATGAAGATGAAGCAGATGATCTTCCGTTCTAGGAAGGACATATACACTACAATTGATAAATACCTGGAATTAAGGGAAAGAAACTTCGATAAGTTATAAGTACATAACAAAAACAACACTTCCCATTATCCATACCCGTTAGGCTAATAACAGGAAGTTACAATATCTATGTTTGGTGGAAAATTGGTATAATAATGCGCAATAAAGATTAATTATAATTTGGGAAAGAATTAATACTATGTTTTCAGATGTAGAGATCAAATTAAAGAAAAGAAATAAAATTTTGTTTTCTCGTGACAGTCAATGCTTACAAGAATTGATAAAACTAATTCGATTGCAAAATCACAGAACCTTTGTGATGTGGGCATTGGATTGTGCAAACCTGCCATTGGATCAATTTGAAGCAAAGTATCCCGATGAACGAAGATCCAGAACCTGTTTGGAGCTTTGTGAGGCATGGGCAAGGGGCAAAATAAAAATGCCCATGGCGAAACAAGCTATTTTAGATTCACATGCAGTGGCAAAAGAAATTGATGACAGTGAATACGGTGCTTTGTGCCACGCAATTGGTCATGCTGGAGCTACTATACATGTAAAAACACATGCTTTGGGGTTGCCTATCTATGAATTGACGGCAATAGTCCTAAAATACGGAAAAGAAAACTTTCCAAAACCAGTCAGCGAAAAGATAAACTACTACTATAACCGTCTCCTGTACTGGCAAGAATATACCGATAAACTTGAAATTGCTTGGATAGACTTTTTATTGAATGACACCAGTCCTAACAAGGAAAGATTATTGAGTGAAAAACGAAAGTAAAGCAGCAAAGATTATGATCATCATATTTGTTCGCATTTTTCATATACCAGTTAGGCTATCAATGGGAAGTTTTTGTTGTACCATTATTATCCTATAAAATCCCAACCCAGGTTAGATTACGTACTTTTTGCGTTAATAATGATTAGGTAAAAGTCCAGCGGTTAAATAAAATGATACCACTGTTATTTTTTTAGGGAATCTATTACTGCCCTATCTTCATCAACAAAAAATAGTAATATAATTACAGCGGAAATAAATAATTTACAATGAGGCGGCTTTGGATTATATTGGTCCGTAAGAATATTACAGCAAAATTTTGTGGGTGGGAATTTGAGAACGAAATTAAAGTCGTTAGCATCAATCCAAATGGGCTATTCATTCAGGTCCCGGATGGAGGCGGTGGGTACAGGGCCTTTGCTGTGATCCAGATGAAAGATCTGACAGTTGAAAACCGTGTGGATTGCAGTGGCTTGGTGCGCGTTGAAATGGAAAAGCTCAAGGACCATCATCTGGTTAAACCCGGTGATCTTTTTTTTCGTTCTCGCGGGCAAGTTACATCATCCACCATACTGACCGATGATCCTGGAAAAGCAGTTGTTGCGGCCCCTCTTCTGCGGATTCGGGTAACGAGTGATTTTGTTATGCCTGAGTATCTCAACTGGTTTATCAGTCAGGAACCGGCGCAAGCCTTTCTGGCAGCTGTACGGAAGGAACCGCGCTGAAGATGATAAATAAACAGGCATTGGAGAATCTTGAAGTTTTGTACCCCCGGTTGCGCGGCAGAGAACGATTGTGGGACTAGCTTCTTTGGCGGAGGAAGAACAGAGTCTGATTACAAAGATTGCAGGCAAGCGCAGGCAATACATTTCATCGACATTAATGAGACTGGCAAAAGGAGACTGAAGCAGATGGAAGCCGTTAAAATCGATCAGAAGGACATTAACAATGCCGCGTGGGCGGCCTGCGACACTTTCCGTGGCGTTGTCGATCCCGCACAGTACAAGGATTACATACTGGTAACGCTGTTTTTGAAATATATCTCGGATGCATGGAGAGATCATTACGAAGAGTATCGCCAGCAATATGGCGACGATGACGTTCGTATTCGTAGAAAGCTGGAGCGTGAGCGCTTTGTTTTGCCGAAAGGCGCAAGCTTCTATGACCTCTATGAACAACGCAACGAGGCCAATATTGGTGAGTTGATTAACGAGGCTCTTGATGCTGTTGAAGAGGCCAATAAGACTAAGCTTGAAGGCGTGTTCCGCAATATCGACTTCAACAGCGAGGCCAACCTCGGCAAAACGAAGGACCGCAACCGCCGCCTCAAAATGCTGCTGGAGGATTTCCACAAGCCGCAGCTTGATATGAGGCCCAGCCGGGTTTCCGAGGATGTCATCGGCAATACATATATCTACTTAATTGAACGCTTTGCGTCTGATTCCGGTAAAAAAGCCGGTGAGTTCTATACGCCACATAAAGTGTCGGAGTTGGTGGCCAAGCTGGCCGGTCCCAAGCCTGGAGACCGCATTTGCGACCCGGCCTGCGGTTCCGGCGGCCTTTTGATTGAAGCGGCCCGTGAAGTGAAGGATCGAAACTTCGCTCTCTTCGGTATGGAGGTGAACGGAAGCACCTGGGCGCTAGCCCGTATGAACATGTTCCTGCATGGGGCGGACGGCGCCCGCATCGAATGGTGCAATACGCTCACCGGCCCGGCGCTGGTGGAAAATGACCGGCTAATGAAATTCAACATTGTAATCGCCAACCCGCCGTTCTCACTGGACAAATGGGGTGCCGATGAAGCAGAAAACGACCGTTTCAATCGTTTCTGGCGCGGGGTGCCGCCCAAGAGCAAAGGCGACTGGGCCTTCATCAGCCACATGGTGGAGGCGGCGCTAATAAAGGAAGGTCGCGTGGCTGTGGTAGTGCCGCACGGCGTTCTCTTCCGTGGGGCTGCCGAAGGCCGTATCCGGCAGAGCATGATTGAAGAAAATCTGCTGGACGCCGTTGTTGGACTGCCGGGGAATCTTTTCCCGACCACCAACATCCCGGTAGCCATTCTGGTCTTTGACCGCAGCCGGGAAAAAGGCGGAGCCAATGAGAACCGCAAGGATGTGCTTTTTATTGACGCCAGCCGGGATTACCTGCCGGGTAAAAACCGGAATGCCCTTTCAGATGAACATATTCGAAAGATCGTGGATGTCTATAGAGCCCGTAAGAATGTAGATAAGTATGCTTATGTAGCTACCTTTGAGGAAATTATGGAGAACGATTTCAACCTCAATATTCCACGATATGTTGACACTTTTGAGGAAGAAGAGGAAATTGACATTGATGCCGTGCAACGAGAGATTGAACAGTTGGAACATGAGTTAACTAATTTGCGTACCAAGATGGCGGAGATGCTCAAAGAGATAGTGAGATGAACTAAAAAGTAGAAAAAGAATCATTCAAACGTTTTGAAACTAAGAAAAACATGAAAAATGTTGGTTTAATGCTTCTTCTTTTTGCTAATTTGGGGGTAGGAGTATGACTTGGGAAAAAATAAAGTTGAAGAAAATCTTATCACAGCCAATACAGAACGGTTATTCCCCTGTTTGTCCTGAAGCGCCAAATGGGAAATGGATTCTTGGGCTTGGGGCGTTAAACGGAACATCGCTAGATATAAATGAAAAGAAACCAGCACCTTTAAATGATGAAAAAGTTGACAATTTTTTGTTAAGGTCAGGAGATTTTCTTGTAAGCCGTTCTAATACTTTAGATAAAGTAGGTCGATCTGCCTTGTTTAAAGGTGAAATTGAGAATTGTTCTTACCCTGACTTGATGATGAGGTTTAGAATAGATTCTTCCAAGGTTTTTCCAGAGTTTCTTGAACACTATTTAAAAGGGTTCGATGCTACACTTCATTTTCAGCGCTCTGCTTCAGGAACTAGTGGAAGTATGGTTAAAATTAACAAAGGTGTACTTGAAAATCTATTAGTTCCATTACCGCCTATTACTGAGCAGAAAAAGATTGCTGGAATACTTAAGTTATGGCAAGAAGCCATCGAGAAGATCGAGCGTTTGATTACGGCAAAAGAGAAGCAATTTCATTGGCTGTTGTTTAAATGTTTAACTGGAAAACTACGAATAAATAGAACACCTAAAAAATGGAACAATGTTACGTTTGGAGAAGTTTTCCAACAGTATAAAATTGTGAATGAGCACAATGAAAATCTAGATGTTTTATCTGTTACCAGGAACGGGATTGTCCATCAGAGTGACTATTTTAATAAGGAAATCGCTAGCGAGGACAAAAGCAAGTACCTTATTGCCGAACGTGGCACACTTGTCATGAGCGGGCTGAACTTTTGGATGGGGTCTATAGATTTTCAGACTATCTGTGATGTCGGAATTGTTTCACCGGCTTACAAAGTTTTCCGAATTATTAATTCCACTGTAAATGTTGAATATATACGTTTTTTTGTACGTAGTCCATTAATGACGAGAATGTTGATCAACTCGTCAGTGCAGGGTGCGAGTATTGTCCGTAGGAATCTTGACATGGATTATCTCAATGAGTCACCTATTTTGCTACCTTCAATTGAAGAACAGAAAGGAATTGCTGAAATACTACGGATTGCTGAGAAAGAACTGCAATTACAACGAATACTCTTGGACTCCTACCGGAGACAAAAACGCGGCTTGATGCAGAAACTGCTGACTGGTAAGTGGCGGGTAAAAACCGGTGAGGGTATCGAATCATGAGCGGTGATACTTTTTAGAATATGGAGTTATCAAATACGATTGTATTCGCGGCGTATTCGCGTTTTGAGTACATAAGACGTGATACATGATTCTGTTCATGGAGGTGAGCAAATGAACGGATTTCAGTTTAATGAAAAATACCTTTCCCAGATCCCGGCGCTTCAGGTCCTGATGAATCTGGGGTTTGAATATCTAACCCCCGCACAGGCTTTGAAAGAGCGCCGGGGCAGATACGGCAATGTGCTGCTGGAGGGCATTCTGCGAGACCAGCTCAAGCGGATCAACAGCATCAGCTACAAAGGGCGCAAATATCTATTCAGCGAGGAAAATATCCATTCGGCCATTCAGAAATTAAAGAATGTCAAATATGACGGCCTGCTGAAGACCAATGAGGCGATATACGATCTGATCACCTTGGGCACGGCTCTGGAACAGACCATTGAAGGTGATTCAAAAAGCTTTAATTTGAAGTACGTCGACTGGCGCAACTGGGAGAACAACAAGTTTCACGCAACCGCGGAGTTCAGAGTGGAGCGTTCCCGCAGTACGGAAACTGTTCGTCCCGATATCGTTCTCTTTGTCAACGGTATTCCACTTGCCGTAATTGAGTGCAAATCGCCCAATGTCGAAATTGAACAGGCTGTCTCCCAGTCCATCCGTAATCAGAGCGACGAATACATCCCTAAGTTATTTGTCTACACGCAACTGGTAATGGGGATCAATAAAAATGCCGCGCAATACGCCACTGCCGGAACACCCGCTAAATTCTGGAGCGTGTGGAAAGAGCAGCGCGATAAAGAGGCGAACGTTGCCGGAATGGTCAATTCCGCCCTTTCAGACAAGCAAAAAAGACAGCTTTTTAGTGGCGAATTCGCTGTTGCGCGCCCATTTTTCGATTCTCTGGAGGCTGAAGGCCAACGTCTGGTTACGGAGCAGGACAAGGCGCTCTACAGCTTATGCCGTCCGGAGCGCCTGTTGGAGATGGCTTTCAAATTTACTGTTTTTGACGGCGGAATCAAAAAGATTGCCCGTTATCAGCAATTTTTCGTCATTAAGTCCACCCTGGAACGTGTCAAGCAGCCGGACGGCCAGGGCAGGCGCAGGGGTGGAATAATCTGGCATACTCAAGGTTCCGGCAAATCGTTGACCATGGTAATGCTGACGAGAAATCTTGCCCTGGATCCGGATATCGCCAACCCGCGAATCGTGTTGGTGACTGACCGTGACGACTTGGATAAACAGTTGGGTAACACCTTTGCCGCCTGCGGCCTGGAGCCGCACCGGGCGACATCGGGAAGGAATCTGTTGGATTTGGTTTCGGAACGCAAAGCGGGCATTATCACGACCTTGATTCACAAGTTCGACAAAGCTATGAATATCAAAAAATATCAGGATGAGTCTACCGACATTTTTATGCTGATTGACGAAAGTCACCGTACAAATTTCGGCTCATTCTCGGCACGCATGCGGCAGATGTTTCCGAACGCCTGTTACCTCGGCTTTACCGGCACGCCTTTGATGAAGAAGGAAAAGAACAGCTTCGCAAAATTCGGCGGTTTAGTCGAACCGCACTATTCCATAAACCAGGCGGTGCAAGACGGGGCGGTCGTTCCTTTATTATATGAAGGCCGCCATGTGGAGATGGAACAGAACAAAGCCGCTATTGACCTATGGTTTGACCGGCATACGCAAGGGCTGACCAAAGAACAGAAGGCGGACCTGAAAAGGAAATATGCCCGGGCCGAGATGCTGAACAAGGCGGATCAGGTCGTTTACATGCGCGCTTTTGATATCAGCGAGCACTTCCGTGCCAACTGGCAGGGAACGGGATTCAAGGCTCAACTGGTCGGGCCGAATAAGGCTGCCGCGTTGAGGTATCACCAGTATCTCAATGAAATTGGTTTTGTGTCGTCCGATGTGGTCATTTCCCCGCCGGATACCCGTGAAGGCTATGAGGAGACAGATGACGAGCCGGCGGACGAGGTGGTCAAGTTCTGGCAGAAAATGATGAAGCGATACGGCAGCGAAGAGGAATACACCAAGCAAATTATCAATCAATTCAAACATGGGACGGAGCCGGAAATTCTGATTGTGGTCGACAAATTGTTAACCGGATTTGACGCTCCGCGCAACGCGGTTATTTACTTATGCCGCATTTTACGCGAACACGCACTGCTGCAGGCCATAGCCAGAGTGAACCGGCTTTATGAAGGCAAAGAGTTTGGTTACATCGTGGACTATGCGAGTATCCTGGGCGAACTGGATAAAGCCCTCACCATGTATGGCGCGCTTGAAGAATTCGACGAGAATGATTTGGCCGGCACCCTGACCTCAGTTAACGCGGAGGTAGAGAAGCTTCCTCAACGATACTCCGATCTCTGGGATCTTTTCAAGGAAGTCAAAAACAGTTATGATGAGGAAGATTACGAGGTTCTCCTGTCCGATGTCGCCGTCAGAGAGGATTTCTATCAGCGGCTGGCGGAGTACGGCAAAACATTGGGGATCGCCTTGTCGGCCGAATCTTTCATTATGAATACCGATGAGGCGAAACTGCGCCGGTACAAGGCTGACTTGAAGCGGTTTCAGAATCTTAAAGCAGCCGTTAAGCTCCGTTACGCTGAAACTATCGACTACCGGGATTATGAGCCCAAGATTAAAAAATTGCTTGACACGCACATTCAGGCCAATGAAGTCATTCAATTGAATGAGCCGGTGAATATTTTTGACGACAAAATGTTCAATCAGGTGAAGGAAGAGCAGGGCATATATATAGCATGCAAAACAACGGCGGCCAAAGCGGATGCCATCGCACACGCGACCAAGCGGGTTATTACCGAAAAGATGGGTGAGGACCCGGCATTTTATGAAAAGTTTTCAAAGCTGATTCAGCAGGCCATTGAGGATTTCCGGGCAAAACGTATTTCCGACCTGGAATACCTGAAGAAAGTTTCCGATATGCGGAATAAAATTGTTAATAAACATCATGATGATATTCCCGTCAAACTGGCTGGGAACGAAGATGCTATGGCTTACTACGGCGTGCTCAAGCCATTTTTTGAGCAAGATCATCTTGAAGATAGTGCATGCCAGGAAATAACTGCTGATGTGGCTTTGGCTGTTCAGGAAATATTGAGCCGTCATTGGAAGGTTCAGTTCTGGGACGATGATGATGCCCAGAAACGGGCTATTAACGATATCGACGACTATTTATATGATGAGGTCAAAGGGAATATGGGTATCGCAATCAGCCTTGACCAGATGGACGGGATTATTGAGCGAACAATGCAGGTGGCCAAGCACAGGAGCCTGAAATGAGTTTAAATAGCGGCATATTAACTTATGGCAAAAAGGATATTAGTTACCGCGTTTTCTATGTCGACAGAAAAACCCTGGAAATTGCGGTCCATCCGGATGGCAGCGTAGTGATTAAAGCGCCGCTCGGGACGGAATACGAAGAAGTGCGGAAGATAATTGTTAAACGTGCCCGTTGGATAAAGAGGCAACTGGATTATTTTGCGCAGTTTAATCCGAGAACGCCTCAAAGACAATATATCGGCGGGGAAACGCACCTGTATCTGGGCAGACAATACCGGCTGAAGATAGTCACCGGTGATAAGGATGAGATAAAGCTAACTAAAGGCTATTTCCGTGTTACCGTCAAAGAGAATCCCGCATATGAAAAGGTTAAAAAGCTGCTTGAAGATTGGTACTTGGAAAAGGCCGCGGATAAATTCGGTGAGAGCTTCGAGCGTTGCTGGCCTCATTTTGGAAAGCACTTCTTGTCTAAGCCAAGAATCCGGATCCGGCGGATGAAAAAGCGCTGGGGGAGCTTGTCTAAGAACGGGACGCTCACGTTGAACGCGGATTTGATACGTGCGCCCAAGGAATGCATTGATTATGTCGTTACTCATGAATTGTGCCACTTGCAATACCACGACCATAGTCCAGCTTTTTATCAATTATTGGAAAAGATAATGCCCGATTGGGAAAAGCGAAAGCATAAAATGGAACTGGCATTGGTATAAGATGAAGGGAGAGACAAGTATTGAGTGACGTCAAGTTGTTCCGTATAGATGGTCAAAATGTATATGAACTAGAAGGAAAGTCTGTTGCTGTGGAAAAATCGCTTCAAACACTTATTGAAAAACATTTGGAATCTTTCCTGGGGGTACGATTTCTTGCCTCGGAATATTCAACTGGCAAAACACACGGCGGCCGTATAGATACACTGGGAATCGATGAGAATAATTGTCCAGTTATTATCGAATATAAAAGGGCATTAAACGAAAATGTGATTAACCAAGGACTTTTTTACCTGGATTGGCTAATGGACTATAAAGCGGAGTTTACCTTGATTGCACTTAAACTCCTTGGTGAAAAAATAGCGGACGCTATAGAATGGTCAAATCCACGGCTTTTATGCATTGCCGGTGATTTTACTAAATACGATGGGCATGCTGTACAGCAAATAAACCGGAATATTGAATTGATTCGGTATAGGCACTATGGTAGTGACTTAATAATGTTTGAACTGGTAAATGCTGTTACATCGCAGATTTTTTCTGAGGATGGGGGACAACCAGAAAAGAAGAATAAGACAGAGAAAACCATCACTTATTATTTGGCCCAAGCAAACGAAATAATAAGAGACCGCTACGAAGCGCTAAAGGCTTTCTTGCTGGCACTTGGCGATGATGTCCAAATAAAGGTACTCAAGAATTATATTGCTTTCAAACGCATAAGGAACTTTGCCTGCATTGAATTTAGCCCTCAAGCTGGGAAGATATATGTTTATATCAAGGTTAATCCGGATACTGTTAATTTAATAAAAGGATTTACACGTGATGTTAGAAATATCGGTCACTGGGGAACAGGAGATTTAGAAATTACCATATATATCCGATGATGACATTGAACGTGCCAAACCTTTATTGGCAAAGAAAGGGAAGTTGTCAAAGCTGGCGTGTATGTTGAGTGTTTTAAACAGCCTCAAGGTGAAGGAACAGGAGGACAAAAGCGCTGTGCTTTCCCTGGATTTTAATGATATCCCCGAAGAGATGAAAAAAATGTGTCATGAAAAGCTGCTTGAAAAGAAAATGCACCATGAAAAACACGGGCATCAGCATCTATGCAAAGAATTTTCCAACGTGGAAATATTAAAGGGAGAATTGAATATCCTTATCAACAAGGACAAGGAAGTGGAAAAAATTACGTTAGCTGTTGAAGGTACGCAAAAAGATGATCTCAATAATCCACACGACATGAATCTGCAGGCGGAGTTGCGCCTTGCCTGGTGAGCGGGGTATAAGCCGCCGGTTCATTGCAGGTACGGAGGGCATGGAAAATGAGAAGGCGGCATCGTAATCGTTCTCACAGGCATGGCGTCAAACGGAATACGACCGCTTATATTGCGCTAAATACCAGGCTGTGTAAGGCCTGCTGGAAATGTGTAGCCGCGTGTCCAAAGGGCGTGATGGGAAAGATTGATTTCTTTTTTCACCGGCACGCGCGCATTATCAACCCAGAGGATTGCACCGGCTGCCGGGCTTGTGAAAAAGCGTGCCCGGAAGGGGCTATTGTGGCTTTTAAAAGGACGGAGGACCCGTTCAAAGGTTGATCGGTTAATCACCGATTTTTCTTTTCCAGTATAAAAGCTTTATCTTCTGATAAGTTATTGAGAAAAATATACCTACTCCTGGAATGAAGGATAGGTATATTTTTTACCGGGTAAGTTGGCGGCGGGTGGAACAAGTGATAAGGGCCCCGTTGTAAAAGAGTTGGCAGGTTTATAGGCAAAAGGCCTTGTTGACAGATATGTATACAATAATGTATACTTAAATAAAAATAAATTTGGGGGTCTGTTTATCATGTCTGCCACAGTCAGAATTAGTCAAGCGTCTTGGCAAATACTACGGCAAATCGCCGCACAAGCGGGTGAGCCAATGCAAGCAGTCCTCGACAAGGCCGTTGAAGAATACCGGAGAAAGTGCTTTTTACAAAAAGCGAATGAAGCATTTGCAGCTTTGAAAGAAAATACTGAAGCCTGGCAGGAAGAAATTGCGGAACGTAAGGCTTGGGAGATTACTTTGGAAGACGGAATAAAGGGAGATAATTAATGGACGGTAAACAACCTACCCGTGGCGAAGTTTGGTTTATAGACCTTAACCCTGTCCGTGGGCACGAACAAGCGGGTAAAAGGCCCGCCCTTATTGTCTCAGTAGATTTATTTAACAATGGTCCTGCAGGGCTTGTAGTTGTCCTTCCGATTACAACTAAAGGTAAAGGGATACCTTTTCATACGGAGATTTTCCCGCCAGAAGGGGGTTTGAAAGAAAAAAGTTTTATTAAGTGCGAAGATATAAGGTCCATCTCAAAAGAGAGGCTTATATCACAGGTAGGTAAAGTCTCTTCACTAACTATGGCAGCAGTTGAGGACAGGGTTCGTATACTATTAAACCTGTAAGGTATACTACGGCTTAGGTTATCAGGTTTATTTGAGCAAGTCCACCCGCCTACAGCAGGCGGGCTTATTTTTTTGGAGTCATTAATAGAAGATATTGTTAAGATATAATAAAACTAGCATATTTTCCATCAAAAAAGGACTGGTTGCTTGGCATTATTAATGTTCCTAAATTATTATTGTCTATTTAATGTTATTATAGTATGATTTTTCCATATGTTTTGGAAAGATGAAGGTATATAAAAAAATGGTAATAGGTTGTATCGTTGAGCGTTGTGCCATATAAATTAAAATTCTAAAAATAACGAAGGTATTTTAAGATAATTGAAAATGTGTCAAGGGTGAATTTTACTTGTTTAATAAAGCATTTATCAGTGCTTTTTCCTTTAACGAACGGTACTTGAGTTTTCCTTGTAAATATTGGGCTATATGATAGCGCCTTTGCCGCTTTAATAATTCCGCGGTTTATGACATCTAAAAATGATGCGTGGAAAATATGAGTTGCATTTAGGAAATCCAATAAAGGGAGGTGATTAAAATGAAAAGATTAGTTTGCAAAGTTTTTCTTTTAACAACCGCGTTATTGCTGCTCCTAGCGAACGTCGCATCGGCTTCAGCTTGCATATGGTGCTCCTACCAACCGGAAGTACCGGCGTCACTGAGGAAGTAAACTAGGGGTGGAATTTCCACCCCTTAACATGTGGGGTGATATGATGAACTACAACATAAGCAGAAAGACGGAATTGTATGAATATGTTACCACTGCCCATATACTATGTATTATCGTTGCAGTATGCGCTTTGATTCTTAGCAATGATGTCATTCCTTATAAAAATTATTATCCTTTAATTAATTTTAAGTTTTTTGCTGTGGTATGTTTAATAGGATTTGTGGCTGTTTTGTTGTATAACTCTAAAAAAATCCTGCTATCAAAGAACCCAGAATCTTTAACATTGATAGATTTGACTTACATAATGGCTTCATTCCTGGTGGCAATATTTACCGTATATGTAATTGGAGATAAGGTTCCTTATATTTACGCGATTCTAATACTGCCGATTATAATTACCGCCTCAAGCATTGGTAGAACCGCGGGTTTAATTGCTGCCACAGTGAGCACTGTATTCCTAGTTTTTTATAATATAATCTCAAGAAAAAGTTCTCTGATACCCAACGCGTTGGAATCTAACCTGATTCTTATAATGATAATTTATATAGTCGGTTGGTTAATCGGAGGGTTGAGGGATATTGAAGCTCAGCACCGGAAACAGCTGAAAACAAATTTGCAGAAACTTAAAGAAGAGATAGCCATGCGGGAACGTGCTGAAGAGCAGTATCGGAAATTGTCCAGCGCGCTTGAACAAAGTCCCAGTATCGCTGTGATTACCGATACCATGGGAAATATCGAATATGTTAACAGGAAGTTTACCGGGGTAACAGGTTACCTTCCAAAAGAAGTGATTGGCAAGAATATGTTTGAACAGCAATATGGCAGTTCTACAGAGAAATATAAGGAAATACTTGATACAGTAAATTCAGGCAATGAATGGAGCGAAGAATTATTCAACACGAAAAAAGATGGCGAATATTATTGGGAAAGCATGTCTATATCGCCATTTAAGAATACAAAAGGGATCATCACCCATTTTATTAAAATGGCCGAAGATGTAACCCATCGGAAAACAATGGATCTGGAAATAGCGCGTCTTGACCGGATGAATCTGGTGGGGGAAATGGCCGCGGGAATCGGCCATGAAATAAGAAACCCAATGACTACCATAAAAGGTTTTCTACAACTTCTTAGGATAAAAGACAAATATGTTCAGGATAGAGAACACTTTGACCTTATGATATCCGAACTGGACCGGGCAAATTCTATTATAACTGAATATTTATCGTTAGCGAGAAACAGGGCAGTTGAATTAAA
Source organism: Pelotomaculum isophthalicicum JI (assembly GCF_029478095.1). Lineage (NCBI taxonomy): Bacteria > Bacillati > Bacillota > Clostridia > Eubacteriales > Desulfotomaculaceae > Pelotomaculum > Pelotomaculum isophthalicicum. Next base: position 38,824 of record NZ_JAKOAV010000019.1, read on the forward strand.
AGAACAAAACTTGAATTCAATTATTAATAACCTTTTCCCCTTGATTACTGCGGACGCGCTGATTACTGATAAAAATATAGTGAAGGAGCTTGGAGAGATTCCCGATTTATTCCTTAATGAAAAAGAAATACGTCAAATGATCTTAAACCTTGTTCGCAACGGGCTGGAAGCAATGTCTTCTGGTGGGAACCTGACAATTAAAACTTTTACAGATGGAGACGAGGTGATCATAGCCGTTCAGGATCAGGGCAAAGGAATAGAGCCTGAGGTACTAGAAAAAATTGGCACTCCCTTTTTCACTACTAAAGACAGTGGAACGGGTTTAGGTTTGTCGGTATGTTATAGTATTGCATCCAGGCATAACGCTAGAATTGATATTAAGACCGGGTTGGGAGGCACTACATTTTATGTTCGTTTTAATGGGAATATTAGTAACCCAGGTTAAATATTTTGCTTCACCCCGCTACCGGCCAAGTGCCCAGCCGGGGCTTTTTCTTTTTATGGGGCCGGTTCCGGCTAAGAAAATATGAGAGGGGAAGTTGGGGATTTAAAATTTCAGGGTTTTTTGCTGTTCTGGTATATAATGAAGTAAGGCTATGAAACGAGGGCGGTGGGTGATTGATTTGAGAAGGCCTGAAGAGTGCTGTGACTTCTTTGAAAAATTTGAGCGCCACCGGATGTATCACCGGGAATTCCACCGGATGCACAAATCCGTGAAATATTTTCAACCGTTTGCTTTGCTGTTCAACTTGCTGATCTTGTATTTATTGTTTAAGATGGCGGATATCAAGGGGATCGTGCTCTTTATCGCGGCGCTGCTGATCGTTAGAGAAGTAATGCAGGTATTGTTTCTCCTGCGCCTGCAAAAGAGAGTTTTTAAGCCGATTGAGGATTTGAAAAACGGGGTGGAGGAGATTGCGCGGGGCAATTATGACGTCAGGGTAGAATGTCATATGAGAAATGAAATCGGCCTGCTGGTTACTTCTTTCAATGAAATGGCGCGTAAGTTGGGGGAAAGCGAGAGAATCAAGTCTGAATACGAGGAAAACAGAAAGGCGCTGATTGTCAACATATCCCATGACCTGAAGACGCCCATCACCTCCTTGCAGGGTTATGTCGAGGCTATCCTGGACGGGGACGTGCCACCGGAAAACAAAGATAAATACTTGCAGATAATCCACCGGAATATTATTTATGTAAACAGACTGATAGATGACCTTTTCCTTTTTTCCAAGCTGGATATGCAGAAGTTGAGCTTTCAGTTTGCCAGTGTGCCGATTGGGGCTTTTATGGCTGACCTGATGGAGGAATTCAGGTTTGAGCTTGAGGAAAGACAGGTGCGGCTTGAATACACAGACAGGACGGAGCAGGTTTTGCCGGTTCGCCTGGACGGCAAGAGAATGCACCAGGCTATCAGGAATATCATCAGTAATGCTTTAAAATACGGGCCGGAAGAAGGTCTGGTTATTAAAGCCGTATTGTCGAAACAGGGTGATTCCGCCTGTATTGAGCTTAGCGACAACGGGCCGGGAATCCCCGCGGATAAACTCCCGCATATTTTCGAAAGGTTTTACCGGATTGATAATGAGCGCACAAAGGATCTATCGAGCACCGGCCTTGGGCTGGCCATCGCCAGGGAACTGGTGGAAGCCCACGGGGGGAAAATCACAGCTGCGAGCGAGGAAGGCAAGGGCACATGCTTTACAATCACGCTTCCGCTCGCCGGTTGAGCTGGGAAGGGGGCTGCGATGAAACACATTTTGATCATTGAGGATGATCTTAATATTGCCGAGTTGGAAAGGGACTATCTCCAGTTGAACGGGTTCAAGGCCGACATCGTCCAGGATGGAGCCCAGGGGCTGAAAAGGGCGCTTACGGGTAACTATGATGTTATCATTGTTGATCTGATGCTGCCCGGCAAGGACGGATATGAGATAATTAAAGAAGTTCGGGAAAGGCTGGATGTCCCGTTGGTGGTTGTTTCGGCCAAGGGTGAGGATATCAATAAAATCAGGGGACTGGAGTACGGAGCCGACGATTATTTGACCAAACCGTTCAGCCCCGGGGAACTAGTGGCCAGGATCAAGTCCCATATCAAAAGATATGAGCGGCTCAAGGGCAACGCAATGTCCACTGAAGTGATCACTCACGGGGGGCTGGAAATCAATACGGCGTCTCACCAGGTATCCGTCAACGGCAGGGAAGTGCAAATGACCGCGAAGGAATACGAGCTTCTGCTGTTTCTCGCTTCTCATCCGAACATGGTGTTTTCCAAAGAGCATCTCCTGACCGCCATCTGGGGGGACGACAACTATGGGGATACGGCTACTGTGGCCGTGCATATTCAAAAAATAAGAAAAAAGATTGAAAAAGACCCGTCAAACCCGGAGTTTATTGAAACGCTTTGGGGAACCGGATACAGGCTGGCAAGCTTGCCGGGACCTCTAATGCGGGAATAATATTAATCGAGCTATATTTTTGGGGAGTATTGCATGAAATTACAGTTTGCAATTTTTATTGGTGTTTTCATTGCGATCTACGGGACGGTTAATTATTATATCGGGCTGCGCGGATGGCAGGCTTTCGGCAGGCTGATTCCTGACGGTTACGGGAAAATATACTGGTTTTTATTCTTCTTACTGGCCTTTTCATATCTCGCCGGCAGGTTAGGCGAAAGGTATTTGCCCGCCGCAGTCTGCGACGGCTTTACCATCGCCGGTTCGTACTGGCTGGCCGCTATAAATTACTTGTTTTTTACTTTGATTGCAGTCGACCTGATCCGTTTGGCTGACCGCTGGCTCGGCTTTTTGCCGGAGGGCCTGAAACAGCGTCCGGTAGCCGCCGGGCTGGCTGTTGTTTTACTGGTAGTAGGCATTGTTATTTACGGAGCATGGAATTCTAGGAACCCGCAGTTTCGTTATTATGATATTGATATTGCGAAGCCGGCAGGGAGTTTGAGCCAGTTGCATGTGATTATGGTATCTGATATCCATCTGGGAAAGATCGTTAATAACGGCAGGCTCATGACACTGGTAAACATGATCAATAGTAAAAATCCTGATCTGGTTTTGCTTCCTGGAGATATCATCGACGAAAATATCGGCCCTTTTATCGAGCAAAAAATGCCTGACGTATTACGTATGTTAAAACCAAAGTACGGTACTTTTGCTGTGTTCGGCAATCACGAATATATCGGTGGACACGCTGAAGAAGCTTTTCACCACTTGCAGGAAGCCGGGATAACGGTGCTGCGCGATGATTATAAGAAGGTGGACGGGAGCTTTTATATCGTGGGGCGGGATGAAAGCAGCGGGGGACGCTACAATGGCAAGCGCCGCCAGGAGTTATCCGCGTTGATGGAGGGAGTGGATCACTCCCTGCCGGTAATTTTGTTGGACCACCAGCCGTCTCATTTAGAGGAAGGTCAGGAGCAGGGTGTGGATTTGCAGCTCTCGGGACATACTCACCACGGGCAGCTGTTTCCATTTAATCTAATCACCCAAAGAATATTCGAAGAGGACTGGGGGTACCTGCGTAAGGGTGACTTCCAGATTATTGTTTCGTGCGGCTTTGGCACCTGGGGGCCGCCGATTCGCATAGGCAGCACGCCGGAGATAGTGGATATCACCATTCACTTCAACAATGTAAGTGAACAACCCATGTATTCTCTGCGATAAGAAATATATACCGCCAACTTGTGAAGGACTATAACGTAAAATATCGAAGTATTGAGATAAACACGGCCACCTGTAAGCGTGGTTGTACTGAAAGGAGTATTTACAGCTATGGCATTTAACGAAGAACCAACGGTAGCTAATGAGTCAGTCGGGGACGCAAAAGGCAAGGCTGACATATTGAATAATGAGGCCGGTTTGCTGGCGCAGCGCGGAGAATTCGAGCGCGCTGTCGCACTATTGGAAGAATCCCTGGCAATTAGAGAGTCAATAGGAGACGCGAAAGGCAAGGCGGCCACGTTGGGTAATATAGCCTGGTTGCTTGAAAAACGCGGCGAAGACGAGCGCGCTATCGCGCTATTGGAGGAGTCACTTGCGATCGAGGAGTCAATCGGGGATGTAAAAGGCAAGGCGGTGACGCTGAATAATATAGCCTGGTTGCATGAGAAACGCGGCGAATCCGAGCGCGCTATCGCATTATTGGAAGAGTCCCTTACAATCGAGGAGTCAATCGGAGACGAAAAAAGCAAGGCTGACACGTTGAATAATCTAGCCGGGCTACTGTCGCAGCGCGGAGAAAAGGAGCGCGCCATCGCACTATTGGAAGAGTCCATTACGATTGAGGAGTCAATCGGGGACGCTGAAGGCAAGGCTGACACGTTGAATAATCTGGCCGGGCTGCTGGCTCAGCGGGGTGAATTTGAGCGCGCTATCGCACTATTAGAAGAATCCCTGACGATCGAGGAGTCAATCGGGGACACTATAGGCAAGTTAACCACATTGAATAATTTGGCCGGGCTGCTGGATCAGCGGGGAGAATTTGAGCGTGCTGTGGCACTGTTAAAAGAAACCCTGGCTATCAGGGAATCAATTGGGGACGTTAAAGGCAAAGCGGCTACGCTGCACGCAATTGCAGTAATTTTAATGACAAACAGAGATGGAGAAGAAGCTATTAAATTATGGTCCCAATCACTAAAAATTTGTGAGGAGATTGGGGATAACCAATTAAAACAGGACATATTGAGTGTTATGAGGCAGATAATAGAAGTATCAAGTATGTCGGAAGAAGATTATATTTAGATTTTGCCCTTTTCCCTGGCGATGCGGGTAAATAGCTCCGTTTTATTCCTGGGGGGGACGTGTAAAACCGGCCTGCGGGACATGGTCAGCGCGCCGCTTGGACAGGCGGAGGCGCAAGCGCCGCAGCCAAGACAGATTTCTTTATTAACTACCGGCACTTCACCCTCGTTGCCGTCATCGCGCATGGTAATGGCTTTAATCTGGCATTTATCGGCGCAGGTGCCGCACGCGGGGCAGCTATCCCGGTCCAGAGCCGGGATAAAATTACTGGGGTGCGCGAACGATTTTCCATACTTCCTGACGGGACGCAGAGCCTCGCAGCAGCAGCCGCAGCAGTGGCAGAGGTAAGACGGCTGGTTTAGCACATTATCACATAGATGGACTAACCCCAGCTTTTCTGTTTGGTCAAGCACCCGCAGCAGTTCGTCCACAGTGGCCGGCTCAGCCATACCCCGGCGCACAAGCCAGTTTGCAGTGTCACCCATGGTGGTGCACGTCTCCATAGGCGCGCCGGCGTTACAAGTCCTGTCGAGATGGCTTGCCTTGTGGCGGCATGTACACAAGGACAGCGCTCCGCCGCCGGACTGGCGGATGATTTCAGAAGCCTTTTCGTAGCTTAAAACCTCTGTTTCCACTATAGCCGGTATCAGATTTTCGTATACCAGAGTCCTCATCAACTTGGTGGCGGCGCCGGTGAACTCTTTCCCCACTTCAGGCCTTCGAAAATAGTTTTCGAACAGTTCCGCCAGTTCCTTCATATTTATCTCGTCTCTCACCCGCATGAAGGTAAACTCAAAAAATCCTACCACCATCGGGGTTAGCATATAGTAGGTGCCTCTCTTCATGGGCAGTTCCTGCACAAGCCCCTTTTCTGACATACTGACCAGTGTTTTTTTTAGCGTTTCTTCTTCCATTCCGGTGATGCGGGCTATCTTATCCAGCCTTATGGGAACCATGGGGAATTTACTGCCCACCATGGCTTCGCCCTCGGTGTATAGGCGGTGGAGAATTTCCATCAATATCTCGTTTACGGGCGCTCCCACCGGATTCTTATTCAAACGTTCGGCCAGCGCCAGGTAAACCTCTTCTTTGGCATTTACAATATGTCCCATCAGGATTTCCCCCTTGAAAAGTTAATTAACAATTCTCTTTCAATTTTGATAATCCTCCGGAGCACGATTAAAAAGAGATTAAATTATAATGAATATAATCATTTCCATTATAGATTAATTTTACTAAATCTCAAGAAATTACTGCACAAATAAATAACGGAAAAAATTAACCCCCCCTAAAAAAATTTTTTAGAGCGTATTTAATAAATAAGAAGAAGCTTGGTTGGCCAACCACTTTTGAAAGCTGTATCAACTTGGTGTGAAAATTGAAAAATAGTGAATGTTCAGATTGCCTGATGAAAGACCTGCAAAAGCTTCACCGGCTGTTGGAAAGGAAAGTCGTTGAAAAAATGCCGGAAGAAGCGCGTGAACCGCTGCTCGAAGCGAAAAAACAGATGCGCCTGGCTTTACGGGGTTTTTTAAAGCAAGCGCTTAGGGAAGCGGAAGCATGCATCGAAAAACATCCAGTCAAGTCGCGCGGTATTAAATTAGAATAAGTTGGGGCTTGGGGGTGGTCTGAAAATGATGCTTGAAGCAAGCGGGATGGCAAATAGCAGGAAACTAAACAATTATCTGCCGGAATATGATTTTGCCGAAAAACATAAAATTGTTGTTAAGTCGTCACCGGAAAAGATATTTGAGGCTATTCAGAATTTAGATATGGGCAAATCAAAAATTATCAAGAACCTTATTAAGATACGCGGTATTTATAGCCTTTTAAATCCACGTGAAAAATCGGTATACCAGTCACCGATAAAACTTACGATCGAAGAAATGACCAGGAAGTCAGGTTTTATTTCTCTTGAAGATGTTAGCAATCAGGAAATGGTGATGGGATTTATAGGCAAGTTTTGGCAGCCGACCAGCGGTATAGTCCAATTATCGGGAGCGAATGATTTTATTCATTTTAACCAAACAGGTTACTGTAAAGCTGCCTGGAATTTTTATTTACAACAAAACACCGGCGATACGGTAACATTATCAACGGAAACAAGGGTCTTATGCCTTGGTTGCCGGGCAAAATTTTTGTTCCGTATTTACTGGTTGGTTATAAGGCCTTTTAGTGGCTGGATACGGCTTGAAATGTTAAAGATGACAAAAGAACTGGCAGAAGGGAAAAACGGAAAAGATTGATGAACCTTTATTTCATATCTAACGTCTAAAAGGTAAAGTTAATATGAAAGAGGTTTGAATATGAAAAAATTTGTTTTTTTAATTGTGGCTTTGGCCTTGGCAGTAATCTTTATCCCCTGGCTTCAGCCAAAAGGCAGCGCCATGGATCAGCATCAGGCAACTTTTTTAGTTAACCAAAAAACTTATATCAACGACGGCCAAACGATTGCCACGGATGTGTCGCCATTTGTCCGGGATGGCCGCGTATACGTTCCGGTGCGGTACCTCGGCCGTGCTTTGGGTATTTCAAATGATAATATCACCTGGGACGGTATGTCGCAGACAGTCACTTTTGACACGGATGCCGCGGCGATCCGGTTGACCGTGGGCAGTAATTTGCTGTATGTGGGTGAACAGGAGCGCTCGATGGATGTCGCTCCTCTGGTCGTGTCCGACCGGGTGTTTATACCGGCCCGCTGGCTGGCTGAAGCTTTGAAATATGAAGTAGAGTGGGATGAAGCAACTCAGGCTGTTTTGATCGGACCTCCCGGCAACTTGCCCGGACCACCGCCAGAAGCCGCAGACCTCCCGGTAGTGGGTACATATGACAACTTGAAAAGCCTTCTGGCAAATTTGCAGACCCAGGCTAGCAATGACAGAAGAGTGATGGTGGGTGCTCCTGCGGGAACGGGAGCGATGAAGCAAGAATCAGCAAAGTCAGCGGTTACGAACAACCAGTCAGTCGCCGCGAATGATGCCGACTATTCCAAGACGAATGTCCAGGTAGAAGGTGTTGACGAGGCGGATATAGTTAAAACTGACGGCAGTTATATTTATTTGGTTAAGGGGCAGCGTGTCATAATAGCGCTTGCTTACCCCGCCGGTGATATGAAAATAATCAGCACCCTGGATTTTACTGATAAAAACTTTGCTCCGAATGAAATGTACGTGGATGACAAGTACTTGATTGTAATCGGTCAAACCTACAGGTACCGGGAGAATCCTCCAGGGATCATGCCGATGAATGAAACGAGTAAGAAAATCAGTTCGCTTATATACCCGCCGCCCTACCAGCGTGACACGGTGAAAGCAATTATTTATGACATCGGCGATAAGTCGGCTGTTAAACAGGTGCGCGAGTTGGAACTGGACGGAAGATACGTTTCTTCACGGAAAATAGGCGAAGCGTTTTACCTGCTGGCTAACAGGAGTATTTATTATTATTCCCAAAAGGAGATAGAGGATCCCAAACCTTTCTACCGTGATACGGCTGCGGGCGATGCCTATGTAGACATAGATTATTCATGCATTAAATGCTTTCCCGGCTTCATGGAACCAAATTACCTGATTGTCGCGGGTATAAATTTAGACAGGCCGGATGAAAAAGCAGACGTTAACACTTACCTTGGTTCCGGTGAAAATATCTATGCTTCCATGAAAAACCTGTATGTCGCGGTAACGAGTTACCAGTATAGAATATTGGAAGATAGTAAGACCGGGCTGCTGCCTGAACCCGGGTATGTTGACAGCAATAAAACCAAGGTTTATAAGTTTGCCTTGAATGACGGAAAATTGTCTTACACGGCCGGCGGCGAAGTGCCGGGAACCATTCTGAACCAGTTTTCCATGGATGAGTATAACGATTACTTCCGTATCGCCACTACCAGTGGAGACATATGGCGCACCGGCGAATATACTTCGAAGAATAATGTATACGTCCTGGATAGCGGGCTGAATGTATCCGGGAAGTTGGAGGATATCGCGCCGGGTGAAAGAATTTATTCTGTGCGTTTCGTGGGAGACCGCGGGTACATGGTAACATTCAAGACGGTTGACCCCTTCTTCGTGATCGACTTAAAAGAGCCGGGCCGGCCTCAAATACTTGGCGCTTTGAAAATACCGGGCTATAGCGATTACCTGCACCCCTATGACGAAAATCATATCATCGGCTTCGGGAAAGACACAATTGAGCTTGGGCAAAAGGGCGGTAATAACGGCGGAACGAATAGCATGGCTTATTACACGGGTATGAAAATGGCCATCTTTGATGTGACGGACGTAAGCAACCCGGTGGAAATGTACAAAGAGAAGATCGGCGACCGGGGCACTGATTCCGAATTGCTGCGCAACCATAAAGCCTTGCTGTTCTCCAAAGATAAGAATTTACTGGCCTTCCCTGTCAGCTTAATGGAGGTAAAGGGCAGTGAAGTGCAGGATTCCGGCTTCCCCGCGTATGGCCAGTTTGTTTATCAGGGCGCTTATGTCTATAACATAGACCTTGCCAGTGGTTTCACTCTGAAAGGACGGATTTCTCACCTTTCGGACGAGGACTACAAGAAGGCGGGCAACTACTGGTATGACAGCGACAAAAACGTCGATAGAATTATCTATATCAATGATGTACTGTATACATTGTCAGGAAAATATATCAAAGCCAACAGTTTAAACGACCTCGCGGAAATAGGGACACTGGAAATCAAATAGAAACAACAGCAGGGGAAGCAAAGGGACGTTCTTTTTGCTTCCTTTGCAATTATTTGGTATAATAAAAGAAAATTAGAAAGAGCGAATAGAAATGGCGAGACAAGCAAGGGAACGATGTGAGAGTCGAGTTTACCACATCGTAATGAGAGGAATCAACCGGCAAGACATCTTCTGCGACGAAGATGATTATCAACGTTTTTTGATAACTATTGAACGTGTTAAAACTGACAAGTTTGAGGTGTATGGATATTGCCTGATGAGTAATCATGTCCATCTGCTCATTCATGAGAAAAGTGAAGAGATTCCTCAAATTATGAAACGGATCGGCACCAGTTATGCTTGGTGGTATAACCTGAAATACCAAAGAACCGGCCACGTATTCCAGGGGCGCTATGCAAGCGAATGCGTTGAAGATGATGGATACTTATTGACAGTTATCAGATATATTCATAACAACCCGGTGAAAGCAGGGATGGTAAGAAAACCGGAAGACTATTGCTGGAGCAGCATCCAGGCATATTATGGCAGGCATGAAAATCCGATTTGTCTAACCGATGTCGGCTTCATTTTGGGGATATTTGCCGAAGAGAGGGCTGAGGCGATACGTAGGTTTCGAGAGCATATGAAAATAGAAGCCCAGGAAACATGTCTTGATGATAAAATCAAACAAAGGAAAACAGATAGTGAAGTAAAAGCAGAGATTGAATCTATGCTGAATGGGGAATCTGTAATGATATTGCGAACCATTGAGAAGCGGAAACGTAATGAGATATTAAGGCGAATCAAGGTTGTTGAAGGAGCAACGCAACGGCAAATTGCACGGGTGACTGGATTGAATCAAAGCATAGTCTTTAAGGCTTGAAAAAGGAAGCAAAAAGAACGTCCCCTTGCTTCTCCGGTACTTCCACCGTTATCAGGAAAATATATTAAAGCAAGTAGTTAAGACAGCCTCGCGGAAATAGGGCTGCTGAAAATTAAATAGTTAAATAATCAGCAGGATTTTTCCTGATTTTGAAGAATACTAGTAAAATAATTCAATAATATAAAACAGGTTAAGAGAAGTTGGTGAAAATCCAACGCGGTCGCGCCACTGTAAGGTCAAGTTGTCTGCTATGTAATCCACTGGGCTTAAGAGCCTGGGAAGGAAGCAGGCGGCGATGAAGCTGAGCCAGGAGAACTTCCTGTTTTAGCCGCACCACTGCGCCACGCGAGATGGAGAGGTGAGGTAATAGTGTTTATTGTTCATTGAACCCTGGCTATTTTGCGTGGCCGGGGTTTTTATATCTGTTTATCTGTTTGTTGACATTGATGAAGGAGGTTAGTTCATGGACCTGAAAAAGAACATTTTTCTTGTTTTGCTCCTGAACGCCATTTTGTGGCAATACCCTGGTGAAGCGTATGCCATGCATATAATGGAAGGTTTTCTCCCGGTTGGTTGGTGCCTTTTTTGGTCATTATTGACCCTGCCTTTTATTATTGCCGGCTTTCTTTCTATAAGAAAATCAATTAAAGACCACCCTGAAACAAAGATGCTGTTAGGCCTCGCCGGGGCTTTCGCTTTTGTCCTGTCAGCTTTAAAAATTCCTTCAGTTACAGGGAGTTGCTCTCATCCTACGGGAGTGGGGCTGGGGGCCGTGCTTTTCGGACCGGCGGCGATGAGCGTTCTCGGCTGCATTGTGCTGATATTTCAATCTGTCCTGTTGGCCCACGGGGGTCTCAGCACTTTAGGGGCCAATACTTTTTCCATGGCTGTTGTCGGACCTTATGTGGCGTACGGAGTGTTTAAGCTTTGCCGGAGGTCGGGGGCGCCGCTGGGATTTTGCGTATTTCTGGCCGCCGCGTTGGGAGATCTGCTCACCTATGTTGTCACCTCTCTGCAACTGGCGCTGGCTTTTCCGGCAGAAGCAGGGGGAGTCGCGGGAGCATTTGAAAAGTTCGTGGGGATTTTTGCCCTCACCCAGGTTCCACTTGCTGTCAGCGAAGGGCTGTTGACAGTGGTTGTTTTCAACCTCCTGCTCGTGCATAACAAGCGAGAGCTTCAGGAATTGGCCGTCTTTCCGGGCAACATTTCCTCCAGTGAGGTGAAATTATAATGGCTTATAGAGTTAAAAACATTGTTTTGATTGTCTTTGTGCTTGTTTTGGCGGTGCTTCCCTTGCTGTTTATACACGGGCGGGAGTTTAGCGGGGCTGACGGTCAGGCTGAGCAGGTAATAGCCGAGACAAACCCGGATTATCAGCCATGGCTTTCTTCAATTTGGGAGCCGCCCAGCAGTGAAGTGGAAAGTTTTCTTTTTACCGTGCAGGGAGCCGTCGGCGCTTGCTTTATCGGTTATTATTTCGGATATATGAAAGGCAGGAAAGATGCTAAGAATTGACCAGTTTGCCTATGCAAACCGGCTGCGTACCGTTCACCCGGCGGAGAAGCTTTCTTTTGCAGTCCTCACCTTGGTTATCTGCCTGGCGGTTTCACGCCCGCTCATCTCCATGGTGGTTATTCTTATTATGGGCGTAGGTATAGTCTTGCGGGCGGGGATACCGCTAAGATTCTATTTAAAGCTGATGCTGGTTCCGCTGGTGTTTCTGCTGATTGGTGTCTTTACCGTCGCTTTTCAGATTTCCCGATATTCATTGCCCCTTGAATGGGGTTTTACGGCATGGGATGTAAATGTCGGTGTTACGGCAGCCAGCCTTGGTTTGGCAGGCAACTTGTTTTTGAAATCCCTCGGGACGGTTTCATGTCTTTATTTTCTCGCGTTGACCACACCGGTGCTAGAGATTATGTGGATTATGAAGAAAGCCAAAGTACCCGCTCTTTTTCTGGAATTGATGCTGATTGTTTACCGCTTTATTTTTGTCCTGATGGAGACAGCTTCCGGGATTTATATCTCTCAGGCTTCCCGTTGGGGGTACGCTTCTTTAAAAACGTCTTATTATTCACTGGCCTGGCTGGCGGCAAACCTTTTCGTCAAGTCTTACCACCACGCCCGGCAGCTTTTCGCGGCTTTACTGGCTCGGTGCTATCAGGAGGAACTCAAAGTGCTGGAAATGCCTTATTCTATATCCGGGAAGAACATTGCCCTGGTGGCATTATTTGAACTGGCTTTACTTGTCTTGGTTTGGCGGACGGGGGTTGGTGTCGCTGCCTGAAGTTATATTAGAAGCTGTGGATGTTGAATTTGCTTTCCCCGATGGCGCCAGAGCCTTAAAAGGAGTATCGCTGCAAATTTATCAATCGAAAAAGACCGCCATAATCGGTCCGAACGGCGCCGGTAAAACCACCCTTTTTCAGCATTTCAACGGCATTTTAATGCCTGACGGGGGAAAGATCCGTTTTGACGGCCGGGATATCGGCTATCAGCATGCATCCCTTCTGAATTTGCGCAAAAACGTGGGCCTGGTCTTTCAGGACCCTGACACCCAGCTTTTCGCGGGCAATGTCCTGCAGGAAATTTCTTTCGGCCCCTTAAACCTTGGCCTGTCAAAAGAAGAAGCGCGCAGCCAGGCTGAGCAGGTCATGGCTGTTCTGGAGATTGAGGGATTGAAAGATAAGCCTACCCATTTCTTGAGCTATGGTATGAAAAAACGGGTTGCCCTCGCAGCCGTCCTGGCCATGCGGCCGCGGGTGTTAATCTGCGACGAACCCACGGCCTGGCTGGATTCCCGCCAAAATCAGCGGATAATTGATTTCTTTCAAAAGATAAACGACCAGGGAGTGACCGTTGTTTTTTCCACCCATGATGTTGATTTGGCCTATACCTGGGCTGATTATATCTATGTCATGAAAGAAGGGGCGGTCATTGCGTCGGGAGTGCCTGAAAGTATTTTTCAGAACGAGGCTTTGTTAAAGGAAGCGGAATTAAACAAGCCATGGCTGGTTGAAATGGGGCAGGCCCTGAAAAGGAATGGTTGTCTGCCCGGGGAGATTCCTCTCCCCAGGACTAAGGAAGAACTGCTTGGCAATCTAATGGATTATGGCGGCATGGTAAACGTACAATAGATGGGGGTAAGAGTATTGCCTGTTAAGCGTCTGCGCCAGGGCTATACTACAGGCTCCTGCGCGGCGGCGGCGGCGAAGGCGGCTATTATGGCCCTGCGGCAAGAGTCACTGCCTGACCGTGTAAAAATAAATACGCCGGGTGGGCGGGAACTGTGCTTGCCCGTTCAGGTTGCGCGGGAGCGGGATTGGGCTGAGGCGCTGGTGATTAAAGACGCCGGTGACGACCCTGATATCACCAATGGGATAGAAGTGCACGTTACAGCCCGGCTGTGCCCTGGGCCGGTGCGAATCCTGGCCGGACGCGGTGTGGGCACTGTCACCAAGCCGGGTTTGCCGGTCCCTGTGGGAGAGCCGGCCATTAACCCGGTGCCCCGCGCCATGATTTTAAATGAGGCCGCGCAGTTGTTGGAACCGGGGCAAGGAGTGGAACTGACCATCAGCATTCCGGGCGGCGAGGAATTGGCCCGCCGGACTTTAAATCCCAGGCTGGGGATTGTGGGAGGCCTTTCCATCCTTGGCACTACCGGTATTGTCGAGCCTATGTCTGTTGAGGCTTTCAGGTCTGCTCTCGTGCCACAGGTCAGCATGGCACTAGCGGCCGGCCACGAAACACTGGTACTGACACCGGGCCGGATGGGTCAGCGGCAGGCGGTGGAAAACTATGGTTTTTCGGAAGAAGCAGTGATTTTGACCAGCAATTTTATCGGACACCTCCTGGAAGCCTGTGCGGATGCCGGGGTAAAGCGGGTATTATTGTGGGGCCACGCCGGTAAGCTGATCAAGGTGGCTGGGGGTATCTTTTACACACACAGCCGGGTGGCGGACGGCAGGCGGGAGATTATCGCGGCGCACCTGGCGGCAGGCGGGGCCTGCGCCGAGGCGGTGCGGGCAGTCCTGGCGTCTCCGACCGTTGAAGCCACTCTGGAAATAGTGCGAAACAGCGGGCAGGTTGATTTTTGGGATATGATGGCCGGACTGGCCAGCAGGCAGGCCGGGGACTATGTTCACAACCGCCTGACGGTGGGAACCGCACTGTTAAACCTCAAAGGTGAAATTATCGGCCGGGATGTGGTTGCCCGGCAAATTATGGAGGAATATCTGCATGGTTGAGCCTGAAAAAAGCTGGCTGACTGTGGTGGGAACCGGCCCCGGCAGCCCGGATTACCTGACGCCGGCAGCCCGGGAGGCGGCGTCGCAGGCCAGGGTTTTAATCGGCGGGACAAGGGCGTTGGGCCTGTTTGAACACCTGCGGGCTGAAAAGTTCCTTCTAACCGGGGATTTGGGAGCCCTGGCGGTCTACCTGAGAAAAATTCACGGGCAGCCGACGGCCGTTCTGGTTTCCGGGGACCCCGGTTTCTACAGCCTGCTCCCCTGGCTGAAAAAACAGTTTCCCCGGGAAAAAATACGGGTTATTCCAGGGGTCAGTTCCATACAACTGGCTTTCGCCCGCCTGGGGGCCACCTGGGAGCGAGCCACGTTTGTCAGCCTGCACGGGCGGGATATCGCCCTGCTGGAGCCTTATTTGCCGGAGCTGCGGCAAGGCGAGGCCAAGCTTGCCGTGCTTGCCGGCGGGCGCAACTCACCGGCTGCTGTCGGGCTTTACCTTGAGAATAACGGTCTGGGGGAATACCCGGTCTGGATTGGGGCCGCGCTGGGTACTTCAGTGGAGTGCTGCCTGATGCTTAAAGCGTCCGAACTGGCTGGGCGGGATTTGCCGGACGCTGTAATGGTGCTGGGCTATGACTGAAATTAAATGGCCTTTTCTAACCCCGGGCATCCCCGACGCCCTGTTCCGGCGGGAAGAGGGTGTGCCCCTGACCAAAGAGGAAATCCGTGTCCTGACTATGGCCAAAGTACGCCTGAAGCCCGGGCAGACAGTTTACGATATCGGTTCCGGAACGGGTTCTTTGACAGTTGAAGCCGCGCGACTGGTCAACCCCGGCCGGGTATACGCCATAGAGAAAGAACCTGTGGCCGCGGCCCTGACCTGGGCCAATGCAAACCGGTTTGGCCTTAGCAACGTGGAATTTGTGGCGGGGGCGGCGCCTGAGGTGTTAGCCGGTTTGCCGGAACCGGACAGGGTTCTGGTTGGAGGGAGCAGCGGCAAGCTTGCGGCTATCCTTGAAGAATGTTTACATAGACTTAGGCCCGAAGGCCGGATTGTGATTAACGCCGTGACCTGGGAAACTCTACGGGATGGTATGGACTACGCCCGCGAGCGTGGACTTGATCCGGAAGTGATCAACGTTAATGTTGCCCGGCTGGCGGCTGCCGGAAAAAGTCAACTCTGGAAGTCAATGAACTCAATTTATATTATTACTCTACAGGTATAGGAGGCCTTGCAGGTTGGCTGGAAAACTTTACGGCCTAGGCGTGGGGCCGGGCGATCCCGAACTGATCACTCTCAAGGCGCTGCGGGTTCTGCAACAGGTTCCGGTAGTCGCCGTGCCGGTCTCCCGCCACGGGGAGGATAGCCTGGCCCTTACAGTGGCAAAATCCCACCTGAGGCCGGAACAGGAAATCATTACCTTGCAAATGCCCATGAGCCGGGACCAGGAATGCCTGGAAAAAGCCTGGGAGGCGGCGGCGGGCAGACTGCTGGAGAAGCTGGGCAAGGGATTGGACGTTGCTTTTCTGACCCTGGGTGACGCGAGCCTTTACAGCAGCTACAGCTACCTGATGGAAAAGGTCGGAGAACTGGAATCCGGGGTAGAGATTGAAACAGTTCCCGGCGTCACATCATTCGCGGCGGCGGCGGCGCGGCTTAACCAGCCCCTGGCCAAAGGCGACGAACCGCTGGCGGTCGTTCCCCTGCTTGAGGATCCAGAGGTTTTAGGCGAATTGCTGCCCCATTTTTCAAATATGGTTCTAATGAAAGTGGCGCGCCGCTATGATGAGATCGTACGGGTATTGAAAGAAAACGGCAGGGCCGAAAACGCGGTCCTCATCAGCCGCTGCGGCCTCGACGGGGAAATCGTCAGCCGTGACTTAGATGAAGGTATCGGCAAGAAACATGATTATCTTACCGCGATTATCGTAAAGGGGGCGGAATCAAAGTGAAAGTATATTTTGTCGGGGCCGGTCCCGGCGATCCGGAGCTCATAACCGTGAAAGGTCAAAAGTTGCTTGCCCGGGCGGATTTAATCATTTATGCCGGCTCGCTGGTCAACCCGGATTTGCTGAATATCGCCCGCCCCCAGGCCAGGTGTTTTAACAGCGCGGGGATGACGCTGGAGGAGATGTTGGATCTGATGGCGGAGGCTGTGGACTGCGGTGAACTGGTCGTAAGGCTGCATACCGGCGACCCTTCCCTATACGGCGCCGTTCAGGAGCAGATGGACGGGCTGGCTCAGCGGGGGGTGCCTTTTGAGGTGGTGCCGGGAGTTAGTTCCTTCGCGGCGGCGGCGGCGGCCGTGCGGCGTGAATTTACCCTGCCGGGTGTTAGCCAGACCTTGATCCTGACCCGCCATGAAGGGCGTACACCGGTGCCTCCAGGAGAAGGTCTCGCGGCTCTGGCCGGGCACCATGCTAGTCTGTGCCTTTTCTTGAGCGCCGGCTCTCTAGTGGCAGCCGCGGCCGAACTGGCTCAGGGCTATGGTCCGGACACACCGGCGGCGTTGGTGTATAAGGCCTCCTGGCCGGAAGAAAAGGTAATCCGGGGAACGCTGGAAGATATCGCGCGACAGGCTGCCGCGGCCGGCATCAACCGTACGGCGCTGCTGCTGACCGGCAAGTTTCTTTCCGCGCCTTATCTGCGCTCCAGTTTGTACGACCCCGGCTTCGGGCACAGCTTTCGGGGGAAGAAAGATGAATGTTGCAATTGTAACCCTGACTGAAGCCGGTCTGGAGACAGGCCTGCGCCTGGCCAAAGGCCTGGGTGGCAATGTAACAGTCTATACCAAACAGGCTGTGCCTGATGGTATTGAGGCAAAGCCTGTCGAAGGCAGACTGCGCGATTTCCTGGGGATACTCTGGAGCCGCCATGAGGGCTTGATCCTGATCATGGCGGCCGGGATTGCCGTGCGCTGCCTGGCGAATTACCTTGAGAGCAAATACAGGGACCCGGCTGTAGTTGTTTTGGATGACCAAGGCCGGTTTGCCGTCAGCCTGCTGTCAGGCCACCTGGGTGGGGCGAACGAATTAGCCCGGCGGGCAACTGCTGTTCTGGGTGGTGAGGCGGTAATCACCACCGCTAGCGACGTGCGGGGTTTGCCTGCCCTGGACTTGCTGGCGCGGGAACTGGGGCTGAAGCCATCGCCGCCCGCCAGGCTGGCGGCGGTAAGCGCCGCCTTGGTTAACGGCAGGCGGGTGGGGATCTGGGCCGAAGAACCCTGGTTGAGCCGCTGCCGCAAGCTGGCGCCGGAGTTGCCGTGTTTTCATATGAAATCCTTTAATGGTTCGTCAGGTTGGGATGCGGGGGTGCTGGTGACAGCGTTGCGCCTGACTGACCCCGGCCCACGCTGGCTCTTTTTCCGCCCGGCCCAAATTGTTGCGGGCATAGGCTGCCGGCGAGACGTTGGGGAAGGCCAAATTCTGGCAGCCCTCGGGCGGGCATTGCGTGAAGCCGGCTACAGCCGCTGGTGCCTGGCGGCCCTGGCCAGCATGGATATTAAGGCTGGTGAGCCGGGCCTGCTGGCGGCGGCGCGGCGGCTGGGCTGCGGACTGAAGACTTATCCGGCGGAGGACCTGGCTGCTGTGCTTGAAACAAGACCGGATCTGGCTTTTTCTTCAACAGTACAGGCAAAGGTGGGAGTTGGTGGCGTATGCGAACCGGCGGCTCTGCTGGCTGCGGGGAGAGGGGAACTGATTTTTCGGAAACACCGCTACGAAGGAGTGACCATAGCCCTGGCCAGGGCAGCCTGGTGGTAGTCGGTCTCGGACCCGGCGGGGCGGAAGGCATGACGGCCGGTGCGCTCGAAGCGCTGGGGCAGGCGGAAGTAATTGTGGGGTACCACGTATACATCGAACTGATCCGGGACCTTATCGGCAGCCGGGAAGTGGTGTCATCGGGGATGACTCAAGAATTGGAGCGCTGCCGCCAGGCGGTGCGGCTGGCCCTGTCCGGTAAGCGGGTGGCCGTTGTTTCTAGCGGAGACCCGGGCGTTTACGGCATGGCCGGCCTGGTTCTGGAAGTCCTTGAACAGGCCGCGCCAGACAGCAGACTTTCGGTTAAGATTATTCCGGGCGTGACCGCGGCCACAGCTGCCGCTGCCTTGCTTGGCGCGCCTTTAACGCATGACTTCGCTGTGATCAGTTTAAGCGACCGCCTGACCCCATGGGACCTGATCGTAAGGCGGCTGGAAATGGCCGCCCGGGGTGACTTCGTGACTGTTCTTTATAACCCGCGCAGTCACGGTAGGCAGATCCAACTGCGACAGGCCGGGGAGATATTTTTAAAACACAGGCCGTCGGAAACACCTGTGGGCGTAGTGCGTAACGCCGGGCGTGACGGGGAGGAAGTATGGGTCAGCAATCTCCAAAAATTTACCGGCCTGCCGGTAGACATGTTGACAACAGTGATTATCGGCAACAGCCAGACCAGGATATTAAATGGCCGCCTGGTGACACCGCGGGGTTATCAAACATGATCCTGGTATTAGCCGGCACGACCGAGGGAAGGGAAATGGTTGCCGATCTTTGCGCGCGAGGTTATCAGGTGACAACTGCCACCTTGACTGCTTACGGAGCCGAACTGGCCGGCGCCGCCGGGGTGGTAGCGAATTTAAGCGGCCCACTTTCTGAGGACGGTCTGTCTAACCTGCTGCAGGGTCGTCGTTTTACAGCGCTGGTGGACTGTACCCATCCCTTCGCCACCAACATCACTAAAATGGCTAAACAATTATGCGCCCGGCACAGCTTACCGTATTACCGCTACGCAAGACCGTCGGTAGAGCTTCCCATCAATCCTTTGATAAAAAGTGTCAAAGGTTGGACAGAGGCGGTTAACGCCGTGACGGCCCCTGGTTTTAATAATATCTTCCTGACAATCGGCACGCGTCATTTGCCTGAGTTTGTCCGTTCTCCCGGTCTGCAGGGCAAGCGGCTAATCGCGCGGGTATTGCCTGAAACAGATTCGATTGCCTGCTGCCGCTCGCTCGGCTTGCCGCCCCGCGATATCGTGGCTGTGCAGGGGCCTTGCGGCAGGGAGCTGAATGCAGCCCTGTACAGTTACTACAAAGCCGATGTCGTGGTTACCAAAGATAGCGGAACAGTTGGCGGAGCATTGGAAAAAGTATTCGCGGCCTTGGAATTGGACCTGCCAGTAATCGTTGTCCGCAGGCCGCAGGAGGAAGACGGCATGAGCAAAGCCGAAATATTGGCGGCTATACAGGCGCTTTACTGATAGGTTAATGAGAGTATTCAGTATTCAGTAGTCAGTAGTCAGTAGTCAGACGTTCATGAAGCTTCGCTTCACCATCAGATGGATAAAAATCGTAGTCATTTATTTTTAGGGCAGAAAACAGATAAGGGGACAAATAGACAGGGGGACGATAGGGAAGCAAAAGGACCGTCCCTTTGCTTCCCCTTTGCTTCCGTAACAGCGAGGGAACAAACTTTATATCCATATAAGTATCTTTTGGAGGTGGCGAGTCGTTGGCCTACCTATACAATCCACAAGCTATCGAGGCCCGGAGTTATGAGCTTATTGCCGCTGAACTGGGCGACTGCCGTTTAACTGCCGGAGAGAAGGCAGTCTTATTCAGGATTATACACGCTACCGGCGACCTAAGTTATGCCCGGTTAATTTCTTTTCACCCGGAATTTATCACCGCTGCGGTAGCGGCCTTGAAGCGGGGCGCCGGTATTTTTACCGACATAGAGATGGTCCGCGCCGGGATCAGTTCCCGTCTGGTTGACTCGTTAGGCGGTAAAATCTTTTGCGCGATCCGGGAACCTGAAGTGGCGGCTGAAGCAAAAATAAAAAATGTAACAAGGGCCATGGCGGCCATGGAATGGCTTGCCCGCCGGATGGACGGCGGCCTGGTGGTCATCGGCAACGCGCCTACCGCGCTTTTTCGCCTGTTGGAGTTGATGGAGGCGGAAGTTGCCCGGCCGGCGGCGGTTATCGGCGTGCCGGTCGGTTTTGTCGGCGCGGCTGAGGCCAAGGAAGCTCTGGCCGTGACGTCAATCCCTCACGTGGTAGTTCGTGGAACAAAAGGGGGCAGCCCGGTAGCCGTCGCCGCCGTCAACGCCCTGCTCAAACTGGCGGTGGAATGATGAGCTACAATGTTATGTTGCAAGGCACCAGTTCCAGTGTCGGTAAAAGCATTCTTGCCGCCGCCCTCTGCCGCCTCTTTTACCGGGCGGGTTACCGGGTGGCCCCGTTCAAGTCTCAAAATATGGCGTTGAATTCTTGCGTTACCCGTGATGGAGGTGAGATGGGCCGCGCTCAGGTTCTCCAGGCGTATGCCGCCGGTGTTGAGCCAAGTGTGCGGATGAACCCCATTTTGTTAAAGCCGACCGCCCCCGCTTCTTCGCAAATAGTGGTGCTGGGCAGCCCGGTGGGGAACTTATCGGCCATGGAGTACCACGGCAACTACAACCAGAGCTTGCTGGGCGTAGTAGAAGGGGCTTATACAAGTCTTTGCGGGGAGTTTGAAATTATCGTCATTGAAGGAGCCGGCAGCCCGGCGGAAGTTAATTTGAAGAAGCATGAAATTGCCAACATGCGTATCGCCAAAATGACTGGGGCTCCGGTGCTGCTGGTGGCCGACATCGACCGTGGCGGCGCCCTGGCGGCGGTGGTGGGCACTCTTGAATTGCTTGATCCTGACGAGAGAGATAGGGTGTCCGGCATTATAATCAATAAATTCAGAGGTGATTTGGAACTGCTGCGACCGGCGCTGGAATTTCTTGAGGCAAGAACCGGCAAGCCGGTGCTTGGTGTAATCCCGTACCTGTCTGACCTGGGCTTGCCTGAAGAAGATTCAGTGGCTTTAGAAAGAAAAATTAACCGGGCTTCGACAGCGGCTCAAATAGAAATTGCCGTTGTAACGACCCCGCGCATCTCTAATTTTACCGACTTTGACCCACTGGAGCGGGAACCTGGTGTAAATGTCCGCTATGTTGCCGGAAAAGAGCCTTTGGGGAAGCCGGACCTGGTCATTTTGCCCGGGAGTAAAAATACCTTGAGTGACCTCCTGTTCCTGGAGGAATGCGGTAAGGACGAAGAGATTAAAAAGCTGGCTGCTGCCGGCACGCCTGTAATTGGCATCTGTGGCGGTTACCAGATGCTGGGGACTGAAATCAACGACCCTGAGGGAAGTGAAGGCGGCGGCGCCCAGAGTGTCAAAGGGATGGGTCTGCTCGATATTGTGACCGATTTTTCTCTTGCCAAAGTCACTTACCTTGTTGAGGCATATATAACAGGCGCAGGTCCTTTCCTGGAACCTTGCCGCGATTGGCAGGTGAAGGGGTATGAAATTCACATGGGCGAGAGCAGGCGCGTTAACCAGACAAAGGCGGCCTTTCAGATCAAAAAGAGGGGAGAGGAACCGGTTGAGATAAATGACGGTGCTGTTGCTCCAAGCGGGCTGATCCTGGGTACATACATTCACGGCATCTTTGATAACGACGACTTCCGCGGCAATGTGCTGTCTTTCTTGCGGCGGCGGCGCGGCCTGGCCGACCCGGAGGGTGATTATAAATTTGCGGCCGATCTGGAAAAGCGCCTGGACGACCTGACGCGGGTTGTGGGGTCAGCACTGGATTTACAACGGCTGGCGGAGATTATGGGACTTCCCCGTCCCCTGGAGGTTGTGGATATTGTTTCTTAACCTGCCCATTTTCCTGGGAGCGATTGCCCTCGATCTGGTAATAGGCGACCCCAGGTGGATACCCCACCCGACCCGAATGATCGGTTGGCTGATTGCCCGCTTGGAAGACTTATTCCGGCCAATGGCGGTCACGCCGCGCGGGCAATTAATCGCCGGAGCAACGCTAGTGACGCTGGTGGCGGGTTCATCCTGGCTGTTGACTTATTTGATGCTAGTTTTGGCCATCCGATGGGCTCCGGTGGCGGGTGTCTGCCTGGGTATTTGGCTGTTTTCGACAACGGTGGCCTGGCGCGGCTTGGCGGAAGCAGGCCTGGAAATCTACCGGCTGCTTAAAAACGATAAACTTGCGGAAGCCCGCAGGCAGACAGGTTTAATTGTCGGCCGTGACACCGGGGAACTGCCCCCTGGTGAAGTCGCGCGGGCGGTGGTGGAAACAGTTGCGGAAAATGCCAGCGACGCAATAATCGCCCCTCTTTTTTGGGGCCTGGTCGGCGGGGCGCCGCTGGCGATGGCTTACCGGGCGATTAATACTCTGGATTCCATGCTGGGTTACCGCAGCGAGCAGTATCTTTATTTCGGCCGCGCTGCAGCGCGCCTGGACGATCTGGCCAATTACCTTCCCGCAAGGCTGACCGGGCTTTTAATTTGCCTGGCCGCCGCGGTAACCGGCACCGGCTTCTTTCGCGCCTGGACGACCATGCGGCGCGACGCCCGCAGCCATCCCAGTCCCAACAGCGGTTTTCCTGAAGCGGCTGCCGCCGGCTCCATGGGGGTGCGGCTTGGCGGCTTGAATTACTACCGGGGTATAGCTTCTTTTCGTCCTTACATTGGTGAGCTATGTGAGGAAATAACACCGGGACATATTGTCAAGTCGGTTAAGCTGATAAGTGTGGCAACGCTGTTGTTTACCGCCACGGTTAGTGTCATTCTCTGGTTTTTGACGGAGCTTTCGGTTTGGGGAGGCAGCAACTAATGGTCCAGGCACGGGTAGTTATTGCCGGTGTGAAAAGCGGCGCGGGTAAAACAACTGTGGCCACAGGGCTGATGGCGGCCCTGGCGCGTCGGGGATTGCAGGTTCAGGGGTTTAAAGTCGGCCCTGATTATATTGACCCCGGCTACCACACGGCGGTTACCGGACGTCCGTCCCGTAATATAGACAGTTTTTTATTGCCTGAAGAGACAATCAGGGAGTTATACCTGAGAGCCGCTGCCACAGCCGATATTGGTATAATCGAAGGAGTAATGGGACTTTATGACGGCAGGGCAGGCAGCGGCGCGGGGAGCACGGCGGAAGTGGCCCGCATCCTCAAGTCGCCGGTATTGCTTGTTCTGGACGCCGCTTCTCTCGGCCAGAGCGCGGCCGCCATGGTTTTGGGCTATGCCAGATACGACCCCAGGGTGAATATCACCGGTGTGATACTTAACCGTGTCGCCGGGGAACGGCACAGGGAGATTCTGCAAAAGGCGATAGAGGAAGCGACCGGAATACCCGTCGTCGGTTGCCTGGAGCGCGAGGCGGATTTGGAAATGCCCTCGCGGCATCTCGGACTCACTCCGGCGGTGGAGATGGAGGATCTTGACAAGGTGCTGGACCGGTTAGCCTATATTGTCGGCAAAGCGCTGGATTTGGACCGGATCATAACCTTGGCGGAACGGGCGGAGGAATTGAGCCCGCCGGAGCGACCATTATTCGCGCTTCTGCCGGTGACCGGGCGTTTGCCGGTAGCCGTTGCCCTGGACGCGGCCTTTAATTTTTACTACCGGGATGCCCTGGATTACCTCGAATCCCGCGGCGCCGACCTGCTGCCTTTCAGCCCATTGACAGACACTCGGTTTCCCGCGGGAGCGGCGGGACTGATTATCGGCGGCGGTTTTCCGGAAATGTTTTTGCCGGAACTCTCAAACAACACAACTTTGCATGAAGATATCAGGCAAAAAGCAGCCGGGGGATTGCCGATTTACGCCGAATGCGGAGGCCTGATGTACCTTTGCCGGGCGATAAAAGATCTCGACGGCAAGCGCTGGCCCATGGCAGGACTTGTACCTGCCGTCTGCGGCATGCAAAAGCGCCTGGCCGGCATGGGTTACCGGGAGGCGGTAACGCATGGCTCGAGTATCCTTGGTCCGGCCGGCCTTACCGTAAAAGGCCACGAGTTCCATTATTCAAGGCTGGAAGTGGAAGAAGGCTATGCCTGGGCCTACCGCCTGACTGACAATAATCGGTTGGAAGGCTATGCTTCAGGTTCAGTGCTGGCGTCATACCTGCATCTCCATTGGGCCGGAAGTCCGGCCGCCGCAAATAACTTCTTGGCGAAATGCCGCGCCTATGCCGGCAGTTAGATAAGGTAGGGGGAACGTTGAAAAGATGGAATTGCTCACTCGTACTATAGAAGCGATCAAGCCATTGGACCATGAGGCGATTGGCAGGGTTCAGTCCAGGCTCGATAATCTTACCAAGCCGCCAGGCAGCTTGGGGGTATTGGAAGACATCGTCCTTGCTCTCGCCGGTATTACCGGCAGGCAGCCGTCGGCTCCGTTGCGCAAAACCCATATCCTTATGGCGGGCGACCATGGCGTCGCGGCCTGTGGCGTCAGCGCCTATCCTCCGGAAGTTACCCCCCAGATGGTTTTGAATTTTGCCAACGGCGGGGCGGCGATAAATGTCCTGGCCCGCCATGCCGGTGTGGAGTTGCTGCTGGTCGACGTTGGCGTTGCTTCCGACCTGCCCGATCTGCCCGGCTTGCTAAAGCGCAAGGTGGCCTATGGCACGGCGAACCTTGCCGAGGGGCCGGCGCTAACCCGGGAACAGGCGACAGCCGCCCTGGAAGTAGGTATCGAAGTGGCCAATGACTGCGTCCGGCGCGGCGCGGAACTGCTCGGTACCGGTGAAATGGGCATTGGCAACACCACGCCAAGCACAGCCATCTTAGCCGCTCTTTCCGGCAAGCCGGTGCGGGAAATCGTGGGCCGCGGCACCGGTCTCGACGATCAGCGCCTGGAGCTAAAGATTAAGGCCATCGAGAAAGGATTAAAAATAAACCGGCCTGACCCGGAGGATGGTCTTGATGTTCTGGCAAAGTTGGGGGGGCTGGAAATCGCCGGCTTGGCCGGTTTAATCCTGGCGGGCGCGGCCGCCCGCGTGCCGGTGATGATTGACGGTTTTATTTCCGCCGCCGCGGCCTGCATTGCAGCTAAACTAAACCCGCAATGCCGCCAGTATATGATCGCGTCTCACCTGTCCGAGGAGCCCGGCCACAGGGTGATGCTTGAGATGCTGGGACTGCGGCCCATGTTGACCATGCGCATGCGGCTGGGTGAAGGCACCGGCGCGGTCCTGGGCATGACTCTCGTCGATGCGGCGGTGAAGATTTTAAACGAGATGGCTACCTTTGGTGAAGCAGGCGTGGCGGAATCATTACAATGATGAATATTTATTAATGGTTTCGGTTTGGAGGTCGCGGTTGAAATATGGTCAATAGAGGGATAAGAGACGAGATAAATAAAATAAAAACGGTTGTTCACGGGGGCAACTGGCGCGAGGCGTCGTTACAGTATGGCAGAACCCCCGACGAAATGCTGGATTTCAGTTTAAATGTCAATCCTCTGGGGCCTCCGGCAGCGGTTCTGGATTGCCTGAAGCGGAATCTGAAGACCATTCAGCGCTATCCGGACCCGGATAACCGTGGTTTAAGAGAGACACTCACCGGCTACCTCGGCGTGAGAGCGGAAAATGTTATGGCCGGCAACGGTTCAATGGAAATTCTCCATTTGCTGATGCAAACCCTGAAACCGAGGCGGGCGCTTATATTCGAGCCGACTTTTGGCGAATACCGGCGGGTGTCACAAATAAGCGGCGCGGAAATATCCACCGTATTTTTAAAGCGTCAGGACGGTTTTCGCCTGAATCCGGAGGTTGTCTCAGATAACCTTTCTGGTGAGGAACTTGTCTTTTTATGTAACCCCAACAACCCGACCGGCTATCTTATTCCTGAGGATGCGCTGCGGGAGATCACGGAAATCTGCCGCTGCCGGGAGGTCTTCCTGGTTGTCGATGAATCTTTTCTTGATTTTCTGCCGGAATGGCGGAAGCTCACTTTATGCGCCAAGGCCGTTGACGCTGATAATATGCTTGTATTGCGCTCGCTCACCAAGTTTTTTGCCATGCCCGGGCTGCGATTGGGAGTTGCCGTTGCCAACCCGGCGCTTATTTTAGCGCTGAACAACGTCCGGGATCCTTGGAACGTAAATATTTTGGCTCAAATGGCCGGAGAGGTTGCTCTCAAGGAATATGATTATATGGAAAGCAGCCGGGCTTTGATTCAGCAGGAGAAGGATTTCCTGGCAGGCAGACTCGCAGACCTTGGTTTGAACCCATTCCCTGCCGCAGCAAATTTTTTGCTTGTTGATATCAGCGCCAGGGGGCGGACGGCTCAAGATTTGGCGGGGCCGGCCGGCCGGCGGGGAATTTTGATGCGCGATTGCAGTTCTTTTCCTGGTTTGGGACCTGACTACATACGCCTGGCGGTTAAGGATCATGACTCTAATTCAACGCTGCTTCGTGTTTTGGCAGAGATATTACATCCCGAGGAAAAGTGAGGGAACTGTTTGAGGGCGCAAAGAGCTCGAACAATTATTAAGGCCGAACATAAGCCGCGTTATATGCCCAAAGGCAACCAACGGCGATTTTTACGAAAAGGAGAATTTAGATATGCAAATTGGTATAGTGGTTCTGGGGCACGGCAGCAGGGCGGTAGTAGATGAAGCTAATGAGGTCCTGCTGGAGCTGTCTAACATGATCAGGGTTGAAAATGGTTTTCAGTTACTGGAAACGGCCTTTATGAACCCGGAATCCGGGAGACCGGGGTTGGAGGAAGCCGTGAACAAGCTGGTCGGCGGCGGCGCGGAAAAAATAATCGTAGCGCCGGTCTTTATCTCAAACGGTATACATATGCAAAAAGATATACCTGCCATGATTGAGCGCCTAATAAAAAAATACGGAGTGGAAATAAAGTGTGCCGCCCATATGGGAGCTGATTCCAAAATCGCTGAAATCGTTTCAGACCGGATCAAAGAAGTAGTGTGAACTATTTGTGTTTGAGAAGGTAGATATATCGCCTGCGGAATGATCAATAAATATTGACAAACAGTTATGTTTTGACATAAACTAAAGGCAAGTGAATAGGTCATTATTAATAGAGCAGGCGATACACTTGATCTTCGGGTGTGTGGGGCTGGGTTGGCGTTTGCCGGCAGCAGGTAAATACCTGTGGGACTATAATTAGATGGAATTATGGTGCCACAGGTATTTTTTATAGTGCTAAGTTAATAATAATTTCCATAGTCTGCAAGGGAAATAATAAATTTAGGAGGTTAAATCATGGGATTGTTTTCTAAGTTTTCACGTTCATCAAGTAAGGGGCATTATCGTCATGGAAGCCATGGCAGTGACTATTACAAGAGACGGGACAAATCCGGCATTCTAGGAAAAATAATTGACGCTATAAGCGGTTCAAGGAGTCAGTCTCATTCACATTCTCACTCGCATTCGCAGCATCACCGGCGCCATCATTCACACCACCGTAGTTCATGGTCATAAAATTATTTTACAAAGACAAGGTATATTCACCAAATCAAAAAATTGGTGAATATACCGTTTTAAAAATAATCGGTGAGGGTAGATACGGTATTTGCTACCTTGTTGGTGATGTCAAGAGGCAGTATATATTAAAGCAATTAAAAAGAGGAATGTTGAAAAAGAGTTGGGCAAAAGTTGGCTATGAAGAAAAAATCCTAATGGGCGTGAAGCATGATTGTATACCGGGGTTTATTAAAAAAATTGAGCATGAGAAATTTTACGGGTATGTTCTTGAGTATAAAGAGGGCATAACCTTCGAGGAATTAATTTTTGCCGAAGGTCGTGTTTTCGGTCGTGAAGAAATATATCGAATAGGCATGCAGATAATTAATATATTAAAATATTTGCATGAAAGAAATATCGTTCATAGGGACATAAGGGTGCCGAACACATTATATGACGGCGATAAGGTAAGCTTGATAGATTTCGGGCTAGCCCGTTGGATTAACCAAAAAAGATATACTGTGGATGTGGATTTTTCTTATTTGGGGGATTTTCTTTTACACCTTTACTATACATCCTTTGAGCCAAAAGATAATAAGAAAAAAGCTTGGTATGAAGAATTGGATTTGCGGCATGATGAGGTTCTTTTCTTGAAAAGGTTGATGGGTATTGAAAAGAGATACAAAAGCATCCATGATGTTGAAAGGGACTTTATCAAAGCCACCCTTTAAGTAAGCAGATGGCTTATAAATATTTAAGTCTTATCAAGAGAAAATAATTTAGCCTCAGGATCCCAGGCTTTATGCCCGTGGTTCTGAGGCTTGTCATCTTAAGTTATATTTTAAAACTAGTGGTTAGATTAAAAATCGGGAGTTAAAACAATACGTTTCATTAGATTGCCTGCGTGAGAAGCTTTAAATGCATCTTCAATTTGACTCATAGGTCTAATATCAACAAAAGGAGCAACTTTAATTTTTTCGTCTAGTACCAGTTGAAGGACCTCGGGATAATATTTAGGCGGGCAACCCCAGGTACCGATAACCTCGGCATCAAAGGCCATCAGGCGTGAAAACATGAATTCCGATTTGGAAGTCCCAAAACCAACTATCAAAAGCTTGCTGACAAATGTTAATAGCTCAAGGGAAATTTCCTGGCCTATCTTAGTGCCTGTGCATTCGAAAATTTTGATCCCATAAGAGGGAAGCTTTTTTGATTTCGAGTAAGCCCGGAACTCATCGCGCACATCCTTAATACTTTTATCCTGGGTACTAATCGTGTGAGTAGCACCAAATTCCAGGGAACGCTCAAGTTTTTCTTTGTTTCTGGCGATAGCGATAACTTCTTTCGCTCCCATGGACGCGGCGATCTGGGTCATGTAAACTCCAAGCCCGCCGGTGGCGCCGGTAATGACAACAATATCCCCATCCTGGATGTTGGCCCTTTTTGCCGCCTGGTAGGGAGATGTGATGGCATCAGCTACCACGGCTAGGAACTCCAGGGGTAACCCTTTCCTATCATGCACAACGCAGAGGTCTTCGGCCGGAACGGGGATGTGGCTGGCGAACCCGCCATAAATGCCCAAGCTGTTGCCCGGCATCGCTTGCTTCAGACAGCGGTTGCCACGGCCGGAGGCGCAGATGGGACAATTGTTGCAGGGCAAAACCGCGGGAATAATAACTTCTTTGCCAATCAACCCCTCCACTCCGGCTACCACACGGCCCGCGATTTCGTGCCCCAACGTCAGGGGCGGCTTGGTAACGGTGGGCACACCATCATAAAAATAGCCTACGTCTGTGTGACAGACTCCGCAGCCGGCCACCTCGACCAAGACCTCACCTGCTTTTAAATCGGGCACGTCAATACTGGTACGCATCAGTTTGCCTGGCTCAATCATTTGCCATGTTTCAATTTTTGCGGGTACGGACACGGTGCTCTACCTCCCTAAGAACATTTTATAATGTTAAATATAGCAAAAAACATGCCACATAAATACTACAGTGAGATGATGTTATGGAAACGTATTTTTACACTATAATTACATGGCGGAAACTTAAGCTTCAGAAGCGAGATGATGATTATGGAAACATATATTTACAGTATAAAAATAGGATAATACATTTGTTTAGGTAACGGCATCCAACTCGTTTCAGGCAAATTCCAGATCAGCGCACTCTATGCATATGTTTTATAAAGAATTCGCAATCAAGTTTTTTCGTTAAAAAAATTCCTTTTGCCATAATTAGTCACTTTTGTGTTTCCTCTAATTATGCAAAAGGATTTAAAGGGAGAAAATAAAGGATGTACGCGAGAAAATTTATTTATTGATAGTCAACACAGACGCCAGTTCACTTGATAAAATTATGCGCGCGTCAACTACCGAATAATGATCAAGCAACTTACCAGTATGAATAATAAAGTTCATAAACAATAAATGCAATTTTCATACCAACGACCAAAGTATTTCTATTTTGCACCAAATTTTTGCGGTGCTTTATTACGTTTTATAAAAATCACTCGGTTAAAAGCGACTGATGTGTATATTAAAGACCTTTGCTTAATAAGGCGTTAATTTGATACCACAGGAAATAATCAAAAACCGAATTTTTCAGGCGTAAAATTAGTTGCACCTGAAAAATTCGGTTTTTTAGCAGATACCATGGGTAGACCTCAAACTAACCACCGTATCTAGTATGGTTTTTCAAATGACTGTGCTTTTTTTATGATAAGGAAACATGTGATGCCAAAAACCTAAATGGAAATAATATATTCCATTCAGCAAAATTAATTTCAAGCCTTCATTTGATATTTTTTTATTTTTTTTAGTACTGCCGTGTGGGAAATACCTAAGACCTGTCCCACCTGCCGCGATTTTTTATATTTTTTTAAGGCTTTGGTTAATATATCTTTTTCAGTATTTTCTAAGGCTTCTTTTAACGAAGGGATTCTTTCTTCATCCTGCTCAAGCTTGAGCAGGTTATTCGCACTTGTTGTATCAATAGCAAGGATACCACGCTTTGCAGCCGTAAATGCATCATTACTGATAAAATCACTTTCACTAGTAATTACCAACCGTTCTAAGGTATTTATCAACTCCCGTATGTTGCCTGGCCAGTGATATTCTAAAAAATCTTTCATCAGCCCGGGTGCCATAACTTTATTTGTACTATACTTTTTATTAAATTTACTTAAAAAATAATCTATTAATAAAGGGATATCCTCTGTTCTATCCCGCAGTGGGGGGATGAGGATCGGCACAACGTTGAGACGGTAATAAAGGTCTTCTCTAAATTTGCGTTCTTTAATCATCTGGGTAAGATCCCTATTACTGGCAGCAATTAAACGCACGTTTACCTTAATTACTTTAGTCCCTCCCAAACGGACGAATTCTTGGTCCTGTAAAACCCGGAGGAACTTGCCCTGCAAATCTAAAGGCAAATCTTCAATTTCATCAAGAAAGAGGGTGCCATCATTGGCCAGCTCAAAAAGACCCGGTTTACCTTCTTTATTAGCCCCGGTGAAAGCGCCCCTGGAATAGCCGAAAAGCTCGGATTCCAGCAGAGGCCCCGGTATTGCGCCACAATTAACCTTAATAAAAGCTCCTTTTCTTTTGCTCCAGACATGAATTAATTTTGCAAACACCTCTTTGCCGACGCCGGATTCCCCCTGAAGCAAAATAGTTACTTCCATGCCGGCGACACGTTTGGTTAGCTCCAGTATTTTATACATCTCCGGGTTACGTGTAATCATCTCATTGGCAAGCAGCTCATCTTTCAGCGATTTATTAAATTCCTGACGCAGGTAGTCGCTTAGATTGCGTGATTGGGCAAGCTGTTCCTGTAAGTTGATTATTTCCGACATATCCCTCGCGTTAGTGACTACCCTGATCACGTCCCCATTATCATCAAAAACTGGTGTGGAAGTAACCATAACCACTTTTCCAGTCTTTATTATTTGAATACCTGTTACAATTTTTTTATTTACCCTGGCTAACTTGGCGATTGGTTCGGAAGTAAAATAACCTTTCACGTATAAGGAATCAATTTTTTTTCCTAAAAAGTGGCTTGTGGTAAGGTCCGTTATTCGTAATAGAGATTTATTTATCTTTAAAACCCGACCCTCACCATCTGTAATCAATATTCCATCATAAGATGTCGCTATAATTCCCTCTAATTCCTTGTTGATTTTTTTAAACGATTCCAATTCTGTAGATATCTCATCCAGATCGGTAATATCTTGAAAAACTGTAACAGCTCCAATTACTGTATCGTGCTCAATTATTGGCGTCCGGTTAACTACAAAAGTTTTGCCGTTAAAGGTAAACCGCTTTCCATACTCACTTTGACCAGTGTTAACAACATTAGGCAGCTTTGTTTCCGGCAGCAGGGAAGCAATCGGTCTGTCTAAGACAGGCTGATTAAACCCCAGCATTTTTTGCGCCGCTTTGTTGCATATTATTACAATCCCTTTCTGGTTAATAGCAATTATACCGTGATGTATATAGTCAAGTATAAAAGGTATCATTTGGCCTTCTAACATATAGGCAAATCCTCCTTTCACCGCCTTCACTAACCCACTAGCTATTCCCGCGCTTTCGAATAAAACAGAAAAATTAGGCTAAATATAATTCCCTTAGCCATGCTGTTTTTTAGGTAGTATTTTTCTGAATATCTTTCATTAAACAGATTAATTATTTTTAATAAAATAATTAATCATAATATTTAGAAAACTGGGCTTACATTTACTGGTTTTGCTAGTTCATTCATTTTAATGCTTGTATAGTGATTAAGTCAAGTGATCTTTGTCGGCCTTTAATGAATCTTTTTTCGATAATACTTTTGCGGCTTTTTCAAGAATCAGATATTTCGACCTTAACTTATTAGAATGATAAATGAACATTATTTAATATGTCGAGTGTAATAGTTGCCGGGCAACTTTAGTTTCCGTAGGTATTTTATTATTCCAAAAATTATAACTTTTCGGAAATATGAATTTCCATGAAAGCGTACAAGCGCAGTAATAACGTTGGCATACTTCTTGCGTAATTATATATCAAAATTTATAAGGGAGGCAAGATAGGTGATGCTAAAAGGTTGTGTCCCGTGTGAGCCAGAGTATGCCAAGCTTTACCGTGAATTAGGCTGCTGGGAAGACAAGACTCTCGGAGAAGTGCTTGAACAAAGATTCTTCAAAGATTTCAGGGACAGAGAATGTGTTGTTTATGAGGGCAGGCGGTACACTTATAAGCAAGTTGGTGAAGTGGTTAACCGGTTGGCAAGTCATTTTCTTAAAATTGGCTTAAAGCCGCAAGACAGGGTTGTCTTCCAGTTAGGGCAAACCCCGGAAAACATGTTTACCTTTTTTGCCCTGCTCAAAGCCGGGATAATTCCGGTCATGGCTTTGCCGGCCCACCGCTTCAATGAGATTAACCACTTTGTCCAGTTCGCAAATGCGGTAGCCACCTTTACGCCGACTAAACAGCGCAAGTTCGATTTTATGGAAATGATTGAGCAGGTGCGGGCAGAACAGAAAAGCCTGAAATATATCTTTGTCCAGGGTGAAGCAACGAAAGACTATATTTCTATCGAAGAATTGATCAACACACCGGTTGAACACATCGAGCCGCCGCCGATTGATCCGGACGAAGTGGCATTTATGCTTCTCTCCGGTGGAACTACCGGTATTCCCAAGCTGATTCCCAGGACCCATAACGAGTACCATTATAACATACGGCAGAGCAGTTTAGAGGCTCATATAAATTCGGATACTGTTATCCTGATCGTCCTGCCGATGTCGCATAACTATAATATAGGTTGCCCGGGCTACATGTCGTGCCTGTATCGCGGCGGGAAGACTGTGATTTGCCCCGCCATGGATGAAGACACGATCTTCTCGCTGGTTGAAAAGGAAAGAGTAACAGACATAGCTTCTGCTGTGCCACTGATTGCCAGGTGGAGAAACTCCGACATACCGGATAAATACGATATTAGTTCCCTGAAGGCAATCCAGAACGGCGGAGCCGCCCTGGCGCCGGAATTCCGCAAGCACATCATGGACCGCTTTAAATGCTTCCCCTTGGAGGTCTTTGGAACAGGCGAGGGACTGTTGAATTTCATGCCTCGGGAAGCCCCTATGGAAAAAGTATTGACTTCCAGCGGCAAGGCGATATCGCCTTATGACGATCTGA
This sequence comes from Pelotomaculum isophthalicicum JI, assembly GCF_029478095.1. Taxonomy (NCBI): domain Bacteria; kingdom Bacillati; phylum Bacillota; class Clostridia; order Eubacteriales; family Desulfotomaculaceae; genus Pelotomaculum; species Pelotomaculum isophthalicicum. The sequence goes on from NZ_JAKOAV010000019.1 coordinate 72,825, forward strand.
AAGTCATAGATCTGGAAACCGGCGAAGCGCTTCCGCCAGGGAAGGCCGGCGAGCTGGTTGTTCGCGGCCCGTACACGTTCCACGGCTATTACAATATGCCGGAAAAGAACAAAGAAGCCTTTACCGCCGACGGATACTACAAAATGGGCGACGTGGTCAAGATGGATGACGAAGGATATATTTACTATGTCGGGCGGAATAAAGACCTGGTCAACCGCGGCGGTGAGAAAATCAGCTGCGAAGAGGTAGAAAGCTTCATCATGCAGAACGAAAAGGTTGACAACTGCTGCGTGGTGGCTATGCCCGACGAAGAATTCGGCGAAAGAGCCTGCGCTTATGTAAAGCTTAACCCTGGCCAAACAATTGATCTGAAAGAACTGGTTGCGTTCTTGAAGTCCAAGGATATTGCCAACTTCAAGCTTCCGGAAAGACTGGAGATTGTTGACGAATTTCCATTAACCGCGTTCAGTAAGATTTCTCGGAAGGATTTGCGTGATCGTATTGCCGCACAAGTAAAAGCTGAGAAGGCCGCGAAGGGTCAATAGGTCATTAGCTATTTGGGGGGATGATTCAGGGCTTGCCGCTATCGCCTAATGGTTATTTGCAGTGACGTGCACTGGGGCATTCCCCATGTCCCTTAATTAATATGGGTAAAAAGATTAACCAACTATAGTGTTCTAAAAAGATATGTAGAGGGGTTAAAAAATGAGGTATGCAGAGACAGGGTATAATTTAGAAGTTGATTTAACAACTGGTAACATTGAGCGGGTGGAAACCGACCCGGAATTAGTGGAACTTCATTTGGGTGGTCACGGCACCGCTGCCCGGATTATCTGGGAAAGGGTCCCACCTGAGGTGAAGCCCTTTGATCCCGAAAACCTGCTTATATTCAGCGCCGGTCTCCTGGAGGGCACGTCTGCCCCCGGGGCGAACCGCACTATTATCAACTGTATTTCTCCGGTGACGAATTATCTTGCCCACTCCATGATGGGTGGGTATTTCGGGCCGGAACTGAAAATGGCCGGTTACGACAAGATAATTTTCCGCGGCAAGTCGCCAAAACTGATTTATTTGTGGATCCATAATGACAAAGTAGAAATCCGCGACGCCTCCCACCTCAGGGGCGTAGGCGCCCAACGAACCGCCGAGATGATTAGGGAGGAACTGGGGGATCCCCGCATCCAGGTGGCGTCAATCGGTCTGGCCGGTGAAAACAGGGTCTATACCGCTTCCATCGAACACTCCCACAGCAGCGCATCGCGCGGGCCGGCACCGGTCATGGGAGACAAAAACATAAAGGCCATAGCCGTGCGCGGAACAAAGGACGTTAACGTCTTCAATGCTGAGAAGCTTTTTGAAATGAGTTTTAATAGCCTCAAGTCCGTTGCTAAAAACCCGAATGTCGGTGACTGGATGGCTTACACCTGGGATGACAGCTTCCACCACGACAACTTTTCTTGGGGCAATTCGCGTGTGCGGAGAAAAGGCTACTGGTCCGCTGAACTTCAGGAAAGGTGGAAACAGCTTACCAAGAGACTGTTGAACCGAAAAACAGGCTGCTACAACTGTTTGAAGGAGTGCAAGCTGTCGATTCAGCACCCTGGCCAGCCGGCGTACGGCGCAAAATGCTTCAGCAAAATTTCCTGGCACATGTGCTCCTTTGACGAACTCGACTTTAGCTGGGAAATTCTCGCTGTTGCTCAGGAGTATGGGCTGGACAACTTCTCCACGCCGCAAACCATCGCCCTGGCCGTCGAATTGTACGATAACGGCATTTTAACCGACGAGGACATGCCTGACTTTCCGGAAAACTCCAAGGAAAGATTCTACTACCTCTTGGAAAAAATTGTCCGCCGGGAAGGGATTGGCGATATTTTAGCCAATGGCTCTTACGCGGCGGCCCGTCAGATCGGCAGGGGGGCCGAAGCATATGAACACAACACGATCAAGAAATTTGAGCAACTGCCGCTCAAACTGGGCAAGGTTAACTTCCCGTACTTCCTAATGTTTTCCACTGGGGAGAAAATCAACATCACCCAGATCCAGGGGTCTTACCCGCAGGATCCGCTGCGCAATCCGGAAAAAAGGCAAAAGTTCTGCGATGGATGGGTTGCGGCTCCGGAACGGTTTAAAAAGTTTTATATGGAATGGGAGCCGCGGACGGACCCGAGTATGGAAGCGTCCTGCCACATCTGCGATTGGAACGAGACCATGCACTACATTGATGACGCTGTCGGGACGTGCGCTTTCTTGTCCTCCTTCAGGGGACAGTTTGGCGGCAAACCCGCGTACCATATTTATAACTTCCCGAAATACATCAACGCGGCTACCGGGCTGAATCTTGATTCAGATGATGTGTGGCAAATAGCCAGGAGAAACCGGAACCTGGTCAGGGCCATTAATGTCGGCAGGGGCATGAGAAGGGCTGATGAGAAGCCGCCCGAAGACCACTGGAAAGTAAGATTGCCGGAACAAGAGCAGGAATTGCTCAGCATGTACTATAAATTCAAGGGGTGGACTGATGACGGAATTCCCACCAAGCCGACGCTGGACAAACTTGACCTCGGCTTTGTAGCGGATGAACTGATCAGGAGAGGGATCCTGACCGGCGAGGAGACCAACGTCTACGAAGAGACCACTACGTTACCTGCGCCCACAGATGAACAATTAGAAGCAGCGCTTTATTCAGCCAGTGAAAAGGTGAGAATGGCTCAAGGAGGAGGCTAAAAGAAACGAAAGGATTCATTGCCATCCGGTCAAAGCCAATAATGCCGGCAGGGACATGTGAAGGGCTGATGAGGGGCTACGCCCTCAAAAGTAGAATGACTATTAGCCAAGGAAGGGAAATCCAAAATGGGTGAAAAGGTTAAAAAAATTGTCAAAACAATAAAAGTAAATTTGGATGAATGCAATGGCTGCCGGACCTGTGAAATGGTCTGCGCGTCATTTCACGCCAAGCCGAGATACAGCAACTCCAACCCAAACCGTTCCCGGATCCGTGTGGTTATTGACGAGCGCGCCGGTGTTTGGGTGCCGATCCGCGCCACTGATTACACCAAGGCGGAGTGCGACGGCAGGCGCACTTATACGATTAAGGGCAGGGAATACAGTGAGTGCAGCTTCTGCGGCACGATCTGCCCGGCCAGGGATTTGTTTAAAGAACCCGATTCCGGTCTCCCTCTCAAATGCGATATGTGTGAAAGCGATCCGGCGCTGGAAGAGCCGATGTGTGTCCAGGCATGCGGGCTTAACTGCCTGACTTACGAGGAAGAGGAAGTTTGGGTGGAAGCTGAAGAACAGGTGAAGCCGGCTGAGATTGAACTGTCGCTGAAATCACTGGTAGACAAATATGGAATGGGTAAGCTGGCGGATATTGTTGCCCGGATGTCACAGAAGGGCTAACAAGGAAAGGGGACACACCTTAATTCAGATTCAGGAGGTCAGGGGTTCGAGTCCCCTTAGGTCCACCACTCAAAACCCTTGGTACACAAGGGTTTTTTAATTGTTTAGGAAAGTATACATTTTTGAGGGTACCCGGTGAGACCATAATATGGTAACATTTAAACATGAGATATTCGTCGAAAATAAAAGAAATACTTAAAATAAATTGGCCAGAGTTTGAAGAGAAG